>JALZNY010000002.1 GCA_030857525.1 Actinomycetota bacterium | reverse complement strand
CCGTAGCTCGTCTCCCAGGTCACGTCACCCAGCAGCACGTCGACCTGGAAGCGCTCCTCGAAGGCCTGGCGCTCGAGCAGGGCGTTCTCCAGGGCGTCGCGCAGCGCGCCGATGGCGTCGGTGAAGACGTGGTCGAGCACCGCGGCAGGTTAGGGCGTGGTGAGCCTGAGCCGGAGGAGAGCGTGTCCGTGCGAACCTCAGCAGCGCACCACGCTGGCCACCGACCCCCTCGCCCGCAACAGGGTGCGGATGTCGTCGGCATCGCTGGTCACCACCATGTCCTCGTCCCGGGCCAGGAGCGCGACATGGGCGTCGATCACGTCGCTCGAAGCCGCCTGGTCACAGAGCTCGCCGACCACCGGGGACACCTCGGGGTCAAGGGCCGCCTCGCCCACACCTCGCAGCAACCGGGCCAGGAGCGCTTGTCGGGGACCGCCGCCCCGCCAGGCCTGGGCCACACAACCAGAGGACGTCACGACCTTCTCGCGGCGGCGACGGGTTGCCTCGACCAGGGCCGCAACCTCTCGACTGCCGCGGTCGAAGGCGATCAGGGCGCCCGTGTCCAAGACCAGTCCCACTCAGGCGGTACCCGAGCGTCGTTTCGGCGTCGCACCCTCCAGGAGGCGTTCGGCGTCGGCGACCTCCGCCTCGGTGAGGGGACCGTGCTCTTGGCCCCATGCGCTCACCGCCTCACCCAGAGCGTCGAGTCGTAGCCGATCTCGGGCCGACTCGGCGAGCCAGGCTGAGACGCTTTGGCCGGCGCCGATGGCGGATGCCCGGATCTCCTCTCCCAGGTCGAGGTCGAACGACACGCTCATCTTCTCCACTCCCATCCCCCGACCCTACCGTGGGAGCACCTACCGTGGTAGGAACGATTGGGCGTCGAGCAGCTTGAGCACGGCCCGCTCGCCCCGGCGCAGGTGCCCGGTCGAGCGGGACGAGCGCCAGGCCTGGGCCAGACTCCCGTCGAGGTAGGCCTCGCTGACACCGGGATGCACATAGCCGCTGCGGGCCACCGCCCGGGTGTTGCCCAGGCGCTCGGCGGCGGCGTCGATGGCGGCGAGGATGCGTCGGGCGGCCTCCCGCTCGTCGCCGGCGGGGCCGAGCTCGATCAGCGTCTCGGCCGCCACCACCGTGCCCCCCCAGGTCCGGAAGTCCTTGGCCGTGCGGTCGCCCTTGGTGAGCGAGCGCAGGTAGTCGTTGACGCCGGCGGAGGTGACGTCGACCACCCGGTCGCCGTCGAGGTACTGGAACAGGTCCTCGCCCGGCAGCTCCTGGCAGCGCTTGACGATGGCGGCCAGACGAGGGTCACGCAGGTCGACGTCGATCTCCGAGCCGCTCTTGCCCCCGAACTCAAAGGCCATGGTGGCGCCCGACACCGTCACGTGGTCGTCCTCGATGGTCGTCAGGCCGTAGGAGTCGTTGGTGACGGCGTACTCGTCGTTGCCGATGCGGATGAGGGTCTCGTCGAGCAGGCGCACGACTGCGGCCAGCACCTTCTCCTCGGGCAGGCCCTTGCGGGCCAGGTCGGCGTCGACCTGGGCCCGGACCGAGGGCAGGGCGTGACCGAACTCCCGCAGGGACTCGAACTTGGTGGCGTCGCGCACCTCGTGCCAGCGGGGGTGGTAGCGGTACTGCTTGCGGCCCCGGTCGTCTCGTCCGATGGCCTGGATGTGGCCGTCGGGGCGAGGGCAGATCCACACCTCGGTCCACGCCGGGGGGATGACGATGGCCTCGATGCGCTGACGGTGAGCGGGGTCGATCAGCGAGCCGTCGGGCCCATGGTAGGAGAAGCCCTTGCCCCGGCGCCGCCGGGTGATGCCAACCTGGATGTCGGAGACGTAGCACAGGCCGGCATCCTCGGCGACGGAGACGGCATCGGTCAGCGACATGGCCATTTCTGTTACCCGGGTGGCGCCACCTCCACCCCGAGTTGGTCGAACAGGAAGGCCAGGACGTCGGCCGCCTCGTCGGCCTGCTTGCCCACCGGCTTGCCCTGCCCGTGGCCGGCTCGGGCCTCGACGCGCAGCAGCACCGGGTGCTCATGGCCGCACGAGGTGGCCTCCTGCAGGCGGGCGGCGAACTTGCGGGCGTGACAGGGATCGACCCGGCTGTCGCTCTCAGCCGTGGTGAGCAGGACCGCTGGGTAGCAGGCGCCGTCGACCACCCGGTGGTAGGGGGACCAGGCGTGCAGCCAGGCGAAGTCCTCGGGCTCGTCGGGGTCGCCGTACTCGGCGATCCACAGCCGGGCGATGAGGAACTGCGGGAAGCGCACCATGTCGAGCAGGGGCACAGCGCAGTGCACCGCCCGGCACAGGTCGGGGCGCTGGGTGAGGGCGGCCCCGACGAGCAGGCCGCCGTTGCTGCCACCCCGGATGGCGAGTCGGGGTCGGGAGGTGAGGCCCTCGCCGACGAGCCAGTCGGCGGCGGCGGCGAAGTCGTCGAAGCTCTGCTGCTTGTGCTCGCCCCTGCCGGCCTGGTGCCAGTCCTCGCCGTGCTCGGACCCACCTCGAATGCCGGCCACCGCGTAGATGCCCCCGGCGTCGGCCACGGCGACCGCCGCGGGTGACCAGGCCGGACCGTTGGTGATGGCGAAGCCGCCGTAGCCGCTGAGCACGACGGACGTGTCCGGGGTGGGCCTGGTGGTCTCCCGGCGCACGAGGAACATGGGCACCTCCACGCCGTCGGTGGAGGGGTAGACGACCTGGTCCACGTGGTAGTCGCCGGGGTCGAGGGGTCCCTGCGCCCCGGCCTCCCAGGGTTCGAGCCCGGCCGGCGTCCAGCGCCAGAGGGCGGGCGGACGGGCGAAGGAGCTGAAGGCGACGAAGGCCACCTCCTCGTCGGGCTCGGCATCGAGGCCGGCGAGGGTCCCGAGGCCGGGGAGCTCGACGGAGACGTCGCCGCTGCCGTCGAGTCGGTAGCGGTGCAGGCGGGCCACGGCGACCTCGGTGGAGGCGACCAGGAGCGAGGCGCCGGCCACGGCCGCCCCTTCGATCACGGCGTCGCTCTCGGCCACCAGCGTCGTCCACTGATCGGCCTGGGGTGCGGCCAGGTGGGCGGTGACCACCCGGCCCCGGGGCGCTCCGAGGGTGGTGGTGCCGTAGAGGTGGTCGCCCACCACCTCGAGCGAGGTCACTGCCTCCTCGTCCTCGATCAGGGCGGTGCGCTCGCCGGTGGTGCGGTCGATCAGGTGCACGTCGACCCGGCTCCACCCGAGCGACACGTGCACCAGCATCCAGCGACCGTCCCGGCTCAGGGCTACGTGGGGCCAGGCGGTGCGGTCGGGCAGGTCGTTGTCGCCCCAGAGCAGTTCGTCGCCGGCAGGGTCGTCGCCCAAGCGGTGCCACCACACGGCGCGGTGGTAGCCGGCGTCATCGGGCCCGACCTCACACGGGTCGGGGTAGCGGGTGTAGGCGAAGGCCGAGCCGTCGGGGAGCCAGGCCACGCTGGCGGCCCGGGTGTGGGGGATCAGGTCGTCGAGGGGGGCGCCGCCGGCGACGTCGAGGACCCGCAACGTGCTGCGCTCGTCTCCCGCAGTCGAGGTGCCGTAGGCCACCAGGGCGCCGTCGGTCGACGGGTGGAACCAGTCGAGGGCGGTGGTGGGGTCGCCGTCGGCGACGGGGTCGACCAGGGTGCGAGGCGGCTGGTGAGGGTCGACGGCGGAGCGCACCACCAACACGGCCTGGTCGTGCGTCCCCCCTCGCTCCCGGGTGAAGAGTCGATCTCCGGCCAGGCGGGGCGATGTGATCGACGGGGCCCGCAGCAGCCCCTCGAGCCGCTCTCGCAGGGCGACGCGTCCGGGCAGGGACTTGAGGGCCTGGCGGGTGCGGCGGTTCTGGGCGTCGACCCATTCGAGGGTCTCGGCGCTTTCCCCGTCCTCCAGCCAGCGGTAGGGATCGGCCACCTCGACGCCGTGGAGGCGCTCGACGGTCGGGTCGATCCTCGCCGGGGGCGGGGCTGGGACCCTCAGCAATGCAGCAGCGTCACCCGCGCCCGGCGTTGGGCTTGCGCCCGTGGTTGGCCTTGGAGGAGCGGGCCTTGGCCTTGCGCTTGGCGGTCTTCTTCGACATAGGCGGGCCACCCTACCCGGAGTGGGAGGCGGTCCAGGCCAGGAGGTCGTCGGCGCTGGCGGCGTTGACCACGCGCTCGGCGCCTACGCCGGCCTCGGCCAGGCGGTCGGCGCCGTAGGGCTGCCACTCGAGTTGGCCCGGGGCATGCGCATCGGTGTCGACGCTGAAGCGACAGCCCGCCTCGGCGGCCAGGGCCAGGAGCCGGCGGGGCGGATCGAGGCGCTCGGGACGGCAGTTGACCTCCACTGCGGTGTCGAAGCGGGCACAGGCGTGGAAGACCAGCTCGGCGTCGAAGGTGGACTCGGGACGGCCCTTGCCGGTGACGCTCCGCAACCGGCCGGTGCAGTGGCCCAACACGTCGACGTGGGGGTTGGCCACGGCCACGGCCATGCGCCGGGTCATGGCCCGCTCCTCCATGCGCAGGTGGGAGTGCAGGCTGGCCACGACCAGGTCGAGGCGGCCCAGCAGGTCGTCCTCCTGGTCGAGGCCGCCGTCGTCGAGGATGTCGACCTCGATCCCGGTGAGCACCCGGAACCGGCTCTGTCCCTCCGTCGCCGCCTCCTCGGCCAGGACGTCATTGACCGCCGCCACCTCGTCGAGCTGCGCTCGTAGGCGCTCGGGGGTCAGCCCGTTGGCCACCTTGAGCCGGGGGGAGTGGTCGGTGAGCACCACGTAGTCGTGGCCGAGGGCGCGGGCCGCTCGGGCCATGGTGGCGATCTCGGCCCCGCCGTCGCTCCAGGTGGAGTGCGTGTGGCAGTCGCCCCGCAGGGCGGCCCGCAGCTCGGCCCCGGCCGCAGTGGTGGCGGCCACGACCGTGGTCTCCTCCAGCTCGACCAGGTAGGGGGGCACGAGACCGGCCACGGCCTGGGCGACGATGGCGGCCGTCTTGGGCCCAAGGTGCTCGAGCTCGGTCAGGCGACCGGTGCGGGCCCGCTGGACCACCTCGTCGGGGGGCAGGGCGGCCACCACGGCGGCGGCCCGGTGGTAGGCCCGGGCCCGGTAGGTGGGGGCATGGTCCCGATCGAGCAGGTAGGCGATGCGGGCCAGAGCCTGGGCCGGGTCCACGGGTGAGCCGGCGAGCACTAGTCCAAGGTGTCGGTGAGGGAGACCCACTCCCGGGGCCGGAAGGTCCAATCGCCGTAGCGGCCCTCGCCCAGGCGGTCGGCTGGCAGCTTGCCCGAGAAGACCTCCTCGTAGGTCCAGTCGGGTTGCTTGTCCTGGAAGCGACCGTCGAGGACGGCGACGCCGCCGGTGATGTCGACCAGCTCGGCGACCAGGTAGGGGGGCACGGCCCCAGCCCGGCCCGAGAGGTGGGCCTCCATCTCCTCGGGGAAGAGCTCGAGGACGCTCTTGATGACCGCCTCGTGCTGGTGGGCGAGGTAGCAACGGGCGCTGTCGGACACGGCGGCGACGCTGCTCGCCATGGTCGAGAAGGTCCGTTCGTCGGCTTCGGACTCGCTGATCGTGTGCAACAGCCCGCTGATCTTGAGGCCGCCCTGCTTACAAGGGGTGCACTGGCCGCAGGACTCCACGCCGAGGAACCGGGACACGCCGGCGGCCACGGCCACCAGATCGACGGTGTCATCCATGACGATGAAGCCCCCGGAGCCGACCCCGCTGCCGATGGCGCTCATGGCTTCGTAGGAGACGGGCGTGTCGAGGAGGTCGGCAGGGATGAGCCCGTTGGCCACACCGGGCATGACGGCCTTGATCTCGTGACCTTCCCTGGCGCCACCCCCGATGCTCTCGATGACCTCCCGCAACGGGGTTCCCATGATCACCTCGGCCACCCCGTGGCGCCGGGTGGAGCCGGTGATGGTGCACACGATCGTGCCCGGCGACTTCTCCGTTCCCACGGTGCGGAACCACTCGGCGCCCCGCTGGATGATGCGGGGGACGTTGGCCAGCGTCTCGACGTTGTCGATCAACGCCGGCGGGGCCTCGGTGACGCCGCCGGGACCGGCCATCTGCACCTCGGCGGCCGAGGTGGTGCCGGTGCGGCCGCCTCCGTAGCGCTCTTCGGCGCTGCGGACCCCACGCCGGAACGGGGGGGCCACCCGGGGGAAGGGGAAGCGCCCGTCGATGGTCTCGAGGAGGGCGGTCTCCTCGCCGTAGAGGTACTCGTCGGGGCCCTCGAAGATCTCGAGGGCTACGTCGCCCGACCACCCCGACGCCTCGGCCTCGGCGATGGCGGTACGCATCCGGGCCACCTCGACGACAAAGGAGCGCTTGAGCCCGAAGATGACCCGGTCGGCTCCCACCGCCTGGGCGGCGATGAGCGCTCCCTCCAGGACGTGGTAGGGGTTCTTGCGCAGGATGCTGCGGTCCTTGAAGGTGCCGGGCTCGCCCTCGGCCCCGTTTACCACGACGGTGGTGCCGACCCGGTTGGATCGGTTCTCGACCATGGTGCGCCACTTGACCCCGGTGGGGAAGCCGGCACCGCCCCGACCCCGCAGGCCCGAGGCTTCCAGCGTCTCCACCAGCACCATGGGATCGACCTTGCGCGCCGCGGCCAGTCCCTCGCCGCCCCGCTTCGACCGGTACTCCTCCAGGCTGCCGACGGTGCTGGCGAACAGGACTCGGCGCACCTTCCTCATGACCCTTAGTGTGGCCCTTCCCGAGGCGCAAGCAGAAACCGCGTCCGAAGGCGGTAGGACGGGAGGGTGTCGGTGCTCTACACCATCGGTCACGGGACCCGGTCCGTGCCCGAGCTGGCCGCGGTTCTGACTGCGGCGGCGGTGGACGTGGTGATCGACGGCGTCATCCAGGATCCCGTCGGGGCGCAGTTGGCGCTACCGGAGGACCGGGCGTGACGGCGATCCACGTCGCACCCGAACGAGACCTGGGGGAGTGAGCGAGGAGGGCAGGGGGGAAGGCACCGACATGGAGCAACTGTCGGTCCTCGATCCCGCCACCACCGAGACCCTGGCCACGCTGGCGCTCAGCGACGCCGATGAGCTGGTGTCGACCGCCCGGGCTGCACAGCAGCCGTGGGCCCGCACCGACCCCGGTGAGCGCGGCGCCCTCCTGCGGGCGGGGGCACAGCGCCTGCGGGACGCCATCGATGATCTTGCCCTCCTGCAGGCCTCGGAGTCGGGCAAGCCCCTCGCCGACTCCCGAGGCGGAGTCGAAGCGGGCATCGGGGCCATCGAGCAGTACGCCGAGCTCGGTCCCCTGCATGGGAGCCGGTCGCTGCAGGGCGGGGTCGGGGCCTCGGACTGGATGAAGCGGGTCAGCCGGGGTGTCGCCGCCCTGTGCCTGCCCTGGAACGACCCGGTGGCCATCGCCTGCGCCCAGATCGCCGCCAACCTGGTGGTGGGCAACACCGTGATCTGCAAGCCCAGCGAGAAGACGCCCCTGGCCACAGTCGAGGTCGTACGCCTGCTCAGCCAGGAGCTGCCCGAAGGGGTGGTGCAGGTGGCGGTGGGCGACGGGGGCCTCGGCGCGGCGCTGGTGGGTCACCCCGACGTCGACGTCGTGGTCCACGTGGGCTCTCGTCGCACCGGGCGTGAAGTCGCGCAGCGCTGTGCCGCCCGAGGGGCCAAGGCGATCCTCGAGCTCGGGGGCAAGGACCCGATGCTGGTCGACGCCGGCGTGGATCCGGCCTGGGCCGCCTCCCAGGCGGCGATGGGTTGCTTCGCCAACGCCGGGCAGATCTGCACCTCGGTCGAGCGGATCTACGTGCACCGCGACGTGGCCGAGGAGTTCGTCGATGAGCTCGTGGCCCGGGCCAAGGCCATGCGGGTGGGGCCGGGCACCGATCCCGCCACCGAGATGGGGCCCATGATCGACGACGGCCAGCGGGCCCTGGTCCACGACCATGTGGGCCAGGCCGTCGAGGCCGGTGCCGAGCTGCGCTGTGGCGGCGCTCCCCTGGAAGGTTCCGGGTCGTTCTACCCACCGACGGTGCTGACCGGCGTCACCCCCGGCATGCTCGTCACCGAGGAGGAGACCTTCGGCCCGGTGGCCGCGGTCCAGGTGGTCGACTCCTTCTCCGAGGCGCTGTCGTTGGCCAACACCACCCCCTACGGGCTTGCCGCCGTCGTCCTCACCGCCGACATGGCGCATGCCCAGCAGGCGATCGACGAGCTGGCCGTGGGGACGATCAAGATCAACGCCGCATTCGGTGGGGCACCCGGCGGCGCCGCGTCACCTCACGGGGCTTCGGGCGAGGGGTTCGGCTACGGGCCCGAGCTGCTCGACGAGCTCACGCGGGTGCGCGTCGTGCACCTGGAGCCACCCCGGTAGCTTCGGGAGATGGCTTCACTGGTCTGGATCTCAGGCGCGTCGAGCGGCATCGGCGAGGCACTGGCCCGAACGGTGCCCGACCCCGACGCCCGCATCATCGGCATCAGCCGCCGAGCCCCCGACGGCATCGAGCACCTCCACGCCGACCTCGCCGACCCGGCGTCGTGGGCCCAGGTAGGTGCGTCCTTCACCGAGGAGTTGGCCGGCTTCGACGGCGACCGGGTCGTCTTCGTGCACGCCGCGGGCACCATTGAGCCACTGGGCTTCGCCGGCGAGGTCGACACCGATGCCTACACCTCCAACGTCGTGCTCAACAGCGCCGCCCCCCAGGTGCTCGGCCACCTGTTCCTGGCGGCCGTGCACGACGTGGAGGCGAAGGGCCACCTGATCATGCTCTCGTCGGGCGCCGCCAGCAGCGTCTATGCGGGATGGTCCTCCTACGGCGCCGGCAAGGCGGCCATCGACCAGTGGGTACGCGACGTAGGAGCCGAGCAGGCTCGCCGTGGTGGCTCCCAGGTGCTGTCGGTGGCGCCGGGCACCGTCGACACCGCCATGCAGGCCCACCTCCGGGCGACGGACGAGGACGACTTCCCCCAGCGCCAGAAGTTCCTCGACCTTCATCGCAACCAGGCGCTGAGCGACCCCCTCGACGTCGCCACCCGCATCTGGGCCTTGCTCGATCGGGACCTCGACAACGGGAGCGTGGTCGACCTCCGCAAGCTCGACAGCTGACGGGCTCGCTCCCGTCCCCCGCCACCCGCCGCCGTGCACGTCCTGTCCAGCCGCACCCTGGTCCATCCGGTCGACCTCGATCGCTCTCTCGCCTTCTACGGCGAGACGCTCGGCCTGGCCACCTACCGGGAGTTCGGGGAGGGCGACCGGAGGGGCGTGGTGTTCTTCCTCGGCGGGGGCTTCCTCGAGGTCTCCGGTCGGGCCCCAGGTGCCGGGGGGACGGCTGTGGAGCTCTGGCTGCAGGTGGCCGACCTTGACCTTGTGCACCGGGAGCTGGTGGAGGCCGGGGTCGAGATCCTCCGCCCACCCGTCGACGAGCCCTGGGGGCTGCGGGAGCTGTGGATCGCCGATCCCGACGGGATCCGCATCGTGATTGTGGAGGTGCCACCCGACCATCCGCTCCGACGCCGGGTATCCGGGTTACCGTGAGTGGCCGCCCCGTCGCCGAAATCGTTCCATTACCTTCGCGACCGCGAGCTATGAACTGGGACGACTTCCAACGGAGCCTCGACGGCGCCCGGGCCGACGCCGGTCTGGCCGCCGATCTGGCTGCCTTGCTTCCCGAGACGACCGACGATCTCGACGACCAGTGAGTGCCCGGCCGAGGCTCGGGCTGGCCGATACCTCGCTCTTCGTCGCCCAGGAGCAGGACCGTCCCCTACGCGGTGAGCCGCCCGAGCAGATCGCCGTCTCGGTGATCTCGATGGGTGAGCTGTCCCTCGGTGTGCTGGTGGCGTCCGCCGACGTTCGGGCCCAGCGCCTGGAAACGGTTCGACGGGTGGAGGAGTTCGATCCTCTCCCCATCGATGGCTCGGTGGCGAGGGCGTGGGCGGCGCTGCGACTGCGCCTCCGGGAGGCCGGCCGACGAATGCCCCTCAACGACTCCTGGATCGCAGCCACCGCCATCGCCGAAGGGATTCCTGTCGTCACCCAGGACGACGACTACAACGTGCCCGGCCTGGCGGTCATCCGGGTGTGAGGCCGGTGATCCGCCTCAGACCGGTGGAGCTCGATGTCCTCGGCGAACAGGCCGGAACGCTGCGCCGCCGAAGCCACTCCTTAGCGCCCACGGGGACGATCGTTCCAGTGCGCTTGGTTGCTTGGTGGTCGGGAAGGCGGGATTCGAACCCGCGACCTCAGCGTCCCGAACGCTGCGCGCTAACCAAGCTGCGCTACTTCCCGGAGCTGTCGAGCCTACCCGAGCGTCAGTGGAGCGGGGCGAGCGATAGGGGCGTCGGTGGGGTCGAAGTAGGTATCGCCGGCCAGCAGGGCGTGCACGGCCCGG
Organism: Actinomycetota bacterium; assembly: GCA_030857525.1. GTDB lineage: Bacteria > Actinomycetota > Acidimicrobiia > Acidimicrobiales > CADCSY01 > JADDRA01. The sequence continues at coordinate 11,153 of JALZNY010000002.1, read as the reverse complement.
CGCAGGCGGATGGGGTCGAGGGGCTTGATCAGCCAGCCGTCGGCGGCGGATCGCCGGGCCAGGAAGACGTCGGCCCGACGGTCGAGCAGCATGAGCACAGGTACGTGTCCGACACGACCGGCTCCTTCCTCCAACCGCAGGTTGAGGCAGGCCGCCATGCCCCCCATGTTGCCGATCTGAAGGTCGAGCACGACGAGATCGGGGAGGCGGTCGAGCACGGCGGGCAGGACGTCGAGGCCGGCCGACACGCTGCGCACCTCCAGCTCGGGCCCGCCGACTCCGGCGGTCACCTCGTCGACGATCCAGCCGGCGTCGGTGGCAACCAGGATGTCGGCCATGGCGGGCGAGCGTACCCGTCTGGTCGTCAGCCGCTGGCGGGTAGGGTTCGCACCGGCGCTTCCCGCCCTCGTTCAGCCCGCCTGCCCTGGAGGTCCCGTGCTCGAGATCAACGTCGACGAGACCGGCGAATACACCGTGTGTCGTCCGATCGGTGAGCTCGACGCCTTCACCGTCGGTCAGTTCCGGGAGATCCTCACCGAGCTGGGGGGGAGCCAGCGCCTCCTCATCGATCTCTCCGGCGTCCCCTTTCTCGACTCCGCCGGCTTGGGCGCCCTCATCGGGGGCGTGCGCCGGGCCCGGGAGGCGGGCGGCGATGTCGCCGTCTACGGCGCCCGCCCGGCGGTGGCCCGCCTGCTGCACACCACCGGGTTCGACCGGGTCGCATCCGTCTCTGACGACGAGGCCACCGCGGCGTCCGCCCTCTCCGACGGCCCACCCGCCAGCGCCGAGGGCTGACCAGCTTGGGCTGACTCAAACCCGTCGGGCGTTCAGCCTGCGGGGAACAGGTGGGCGGCGATGCGGGTCAGCGTGTCGAGGTCGTGCACGTCGTCGTCCAGGAAGGGCACCCGCACCACCGGGGCGGGCGCCACCTGATCGCTGAGCTCGGCCAGGGTGGCCTCCTCCCCGTCGGCCATGGCCTGTAGGTCACCCAGGTTGGCGAACAGCGAGCCCAGGGGGGTGCCGGCCAGGCTAAGGGCCCGGGCCCGGTCGGCTTCGGCCCGGCCAGAGCCGAAGCGGGGGTGGAGGCGGTTGACGATCAGCGACGCCACCGAGATCCCCGACTCACCCAGCTTGGTGGCGAAGAACGACGCCTCGGCCACGGTGTCGGTGCGGGGAGAGGCCACCAGCACGAAGGCGGTGGCCGGGTCGACCAGCAGGGCCTGGACCCGGGCCGCTCGCTCCCGGAAGCCCTCCTCCATCCCCTCGAAGGCGCTGAAGAAGGCCAGGGCGTCGTCGAGCACCTCGCCCCCCACCACCTTGGACACCGTGCGCACGAACGCCTGGGCGGCCAGGTTGACGGCCCGGAGGTAGGCCCGGGTGGGGCTCATGAGCATGCGGTAGAGGCGGTGGTCCAAGAAGTTGGTGAGGCGCCGGGAGGCGTCGATGAAGTCGAGGGCGTTGCGGGTGGGCGGGGTGTCCACCACCACCAGGTCGAAGTCGGCCTCCTCGTGCAGCTCGTAGAGCTTCTCGCCGGCCATGTACTCCTGGGTGCCGGACAAGGCGCTGGAGATGTTGCGGTAGAAGCGGTTGGCGAGGATGCGCCGGGCCTGGTCGGCGTCGGTGCTGTGCTTGGTCACCAGGTCGTCGAAGGTCGACTTGGTGTCGAGCATCATGGCCCACAGCTCGCCGTCCCAGTCGCCCTCGATGCGACTGGGGGAGTTGGTCAGCGAGCCCAGGCCGAGGGTGTCGGCCAGACGCTTGGCCGGGTCGATGGTCACCACCACCGCTCGGCGACCCTGTCGCGCCCCCCGCAGGGCCAGGGCCGCGGCCGTGGTCGTCTTGCCCACGCCCCCCGACCCGCAGCACACCACGATGCCGGCGTGCTCAACCAGCGCAGCCAGACTGGGACCGCCGCTCATGGCGTCGATCCCTCTGGCGGCGGCCCCTCAGCCGGCGGTGGGAACGAGGCCCGAGCCTCGCCGTCGGGTAACCCGATCACCCCGTCACGTAGTGCCGCAGCGAGGAGGTCGACGTGGGAGGGGCCCAGCTCGGCGGTGAACAGGAAGGGCAGGCCCAGGCGGGGGATGGGCAGGCGCTCGTCGAGACGGTCGAGCTGGGTCTGCTGGAGGGCCTGGCGGTGACGTCGGAAGGTGGCCGCCTCGGCTAGCGCCTCGGCCTCACCCGGACGCAGCATGGTGCCCGCGGCCTCGGCGGCCTCGACCGGGTCGACGTCGAGTCCGGGCAGCGGAGGGTACAGCCCGTTGACCACGACCGGCCCGAGGCTGATGCCGACCCGATCCTCGAGGGTGAAGGCGGTCTCCACCGCCTCGTTGACCGGCGTCTCCTCGGGCAGGGTGACGAGCATGACCGAGCAGCGGGCTGGGTCGGTGAGCAGCTCGAGGACGTCACGGGCCTGGGCGTTGATGGGCCCCACCCGTACGGCGTCGAGCAGGCCTCGCACCGAGAGCAGGAAGGTGATGGCGTGGCCGGCGGCAGGAGCGTCGACCACGACGAGGTCGGCTGCCCCGCTGCGCTCCAGGGCCTTGACCTTGCCCAGGATGAGGATGTCCTTGATCCCGGGAGCGGCCGTGGACACCACGTCCATGGCTCCGGTGGATACCAGACGACGGGAGATGCGGCGCAGCCCGTGATCCTCGAGGTATTCGAGGAGGGCGTCGTCGGGCGTGATGGTGCGACCCCGCACCTCGGCGATGGTGCCAGCCGCGGGGGCCAGGCTCGATTCGACGTAGGTCAGCGGGGGACGACCGAAGAGCCGGGCCAGCCCTGATGCCCGCTCCACCTGCACGACCAGGGTGGTCATACCCTGGCGCGCGGCCATGCGGGCCAGGGCGGCGGCGACCGTCGTCTTGCCCACGCCGCCCTTCCCGGCCACGATGACCACTCGGGATGCACGTAGGAACTGGCCGGGGTCCAAAGCTTCCTCTCCGGGGACGATCGATGGGCAGGCTACTGGTCGGCTCCGTCGTGGGCGCCTTTGTGGTGGCGCTGGTGGTCTCCCTCCTGGCTGGCCTGGGGGCACCGTCGCCCGCCGGGGCCCAGGGTGAGACCCCATCTCGCCCTTTCGTCAACGTGGTCCAGGTCAACGGCTACCTCGACCCGGTCATGGCCGACTTCGTCGAGCGGGCCATCGCCGAGAGCGAGCGGGGCGGGGCCGAGGCGCTGATCCTGCAGCTCGACAGCCCCGGCTCGGTGCTGGACACCGCTGCGCTCGACGCCCTGGTGTTCCGGGTTGGCCATGCGTCGGTCCCCGTGGCCGTATGGGTGGGCGAGAGCGGGGCCCAGGCGCTCGGAGGGGCTGGCCGCCTCGTGCTCGCCGCTCCCCTTGCCGGCATGGCTCCCCAGTCCCGTCTGGGCGAGGTGTCGTCGCCCGTCTTCGGTGAGCTGCCCCCGGCCGTGCGCCAGGGAACGGTCGGTCCCGACCGGGCCCTGGAGCTGGGCCTGGTCGATCTAAACCAGGAGGAGTCGGCCGTGCTGGGCAGCTTCGTCGCCGCCCTCGACGGGCGTGAGGTGGCTGGCGAATCGCTGGAGACGGCGTCGTTCGAACAGGTAGAGGGCGGTCCTCCGCAGGCGACCCTGACCGTCGATGCCCGTCTGGCCAAGCTCGACCTCGTGCCCCGGTTCATGCACACCGTGGCCAGTCCTCCGGTGGCCTACCTGTTGCTCACCCTTGCCCTGGCCTTGGTGGTGTTCGAGCTGTTCACCGCCGGGGTGGGCGTGGCCGGAGTGGTCGGCGCTGTCTGTGGAATCCTGGCCGCCTACGGTCTGGCCGTGCTGCCCACCTCGCCGGTCGGGTTGGCCCTGTTGGTCCTGGCCACCTTCGGCTTCGCGGTCGACGTGCAGACGGGGGTGCCCCGGGTATGGACCGGCGTCGGCGTGGTGGCCTACGCCGTGGGCTCCCTCCTGCTCTTCGACGGAGTGCCCATCGGCTGGCTCCCGCTGGTGGCCGGCGTGGTCACCATGGTGCTCATGATGCTCGCCGGCCTTCCCGCCACCGTCCGCAGCCGTTTCTCGACCCCCACCATCGGGCGGGAGTCGATGATCGGCGAGATGGGCGAGGCGGTGGCCGAGACCGCGCCCGACGGCGTGGTGCGGGTGCGTGACGCCCTGTGGTCGGCCCGAACCAACCGGGCCACCCCGATCGCCGTGGGCGACCGGGTGCGGGTCACAGGGATCGACGGCCTGGCCCTGGAGGTCGAGCCCGAGGAGGGCGGCGCCCGGGACTACCGGGAACACCGTTCGTCACGGGGTGAAGGGGAGGACGGGGCAACGTAACCAAGCGGTCCCCCCCATTGGGTCAGAACAGAACCGGGGCCAGAGCTACGGCCCCGCCCCGACGTCGGAGAGGCGGGGGCCGGCGATGCGCACGTCGCCCCTCCGGCGGGTGATGCCCCGACCGTCGAGCAGGGCCAGCAGGGGGAGCAGGAACTTGCGGCTGGTGCCCAGCGCGTCGCGGATCTGGGCCACGGTCACGCCCTCGGGATGGGTGGCGAGCAGGGGGACCAGGATGGCGGCGGCTCGCGGCACCGCACCGGGTGAGAACCACGTGCCGTCGCTCTCCAGCACCAGTCCCCGGCGCACGAGCTCCCGCAGCTCGCTCCGGTCCACGCCGTCGGGTGGGGGTGGGGTGAAGGGGCTGGCGTCCAACACGTCGAGGTAGGGGTGGTCGACCAGCGGGTCGACCAAGTCGGGGCGCCGGGCCCGTCCGGCGTCGATGGTCACGTCGTCGAGGGTGGCCAGCACGGCCCGCTGTCTCGGGTCGAGGCCGGCGACATCGAGCCCGAGGGGACCGGCGGCGTCGACGGCGTCTTCCACGGCCTGTCTGGTCCGGGCCAACGCCGACGGATCGACCACCCAGGGCCCCAGCTCGGGCGCCTGGGCCACGCCCGTGAGGAGTGACAAGAGGTCGGCCTCCACCCAGCCCCGCTCGGCCACCACCCGGGCCAACGAGCGGTCGGGACGGGCCCGGGCGGCGGGCAGGATGGGATCGACGTCGAGCACCTCACCTCCGCCCACCGTCTCGGCCCGGCCCGTCTCCCGTAGCACATAGCGGTCGCCGGGGACGAGGGGGAGGCCCTGCGCCAGGTGGAGGCGAACCAGTCCAGACTCCCCGGGCGCCAAAGCTGAGCTGCCGAGCACGCGGAGGCGAGCCGGACGCTCGCCCGAGCCCAGGTAGGCCACGTAGGCGCCCCGGCGGGACACCTCGTGGTCGAGCGAGGCGAGCACGCCCAGGCTGGCGTCGATCCGGCGGGTCAGGTGCCACTGGCCGGGCCGCACCAGGGCGTCGCCCCGCTCCACCTCGTCGTGGGCGACGCCAACCACGTTCACGGCCACCCGTCGTCCTGGTCCGACGGCGGGCAGGGATTCCTGGTGGCTCTGCAGGGCCCGGATCCGCACAGAGCGATCAGCGGGCACGACGACCAGCTCGTCCTCGACGGCCAGGCCGCCTCCGGTGAGGGTCCCGGTCACCACCGTGCCCGAGCCCTTGGCCGCGAAGCTGCGGTCGACCCAAAGCCGGGGCCGACCGACGTCGACGGCGGTGGGGGTGGCGGCCAGCAGCCGATCGAGGGCCGCCCGCAATTCGTCGAGGCCGCCACCGCTGGGAGCGTCGACCTCGACCACCTCGGCCCCCTCCAGGAACGTGCCCGCCAGATGATCGGCCACGTCCATGCCCGCCAGCTCACGGTGGTCGTCGTCGACGATGGCCACCTTGGTCAACGCCACCAGGCCGTGACTGACCCCGAGAAGCTCGAGGATGCGCAGGTGCTCCTCGGACTGGGGCTTCCAGCTCTCGGTGGCGGCCACCACGAACAGGCAGGCGTCGACGGCGCCCACGCCCGCCAACATGTTCTTGATGAAGCGGATGTGGCCGGGGACGTCGACGAAGGCCAGGCCTCGCCCCGAGGGAAGCGTGGTCCAGGCGAACCCCAGGTCGATGGTGAGACCCCGGGCCTTCTCCTCGCCGAAGCGGTCGGGGTCAATACCGGTCAGGGCGTGGACGAGCGTCGACTTCCCGTGATCGACATGCCCAGCGGTGGCGACGACATGCATCGGCGGAGTATCGCCGGTCAAGGGCCCGGTCGGCGGTCACCGCCCGTCGGGTAGCGCCGACAGCGCGGCGGCCAACTCGGCGTCGTCGGACGGGTCGACGGTCCGCAGGTCGCACACGGTCTCGCCGTCGACCACCCGGGCGACCACCGGGGGGATCCGGGCCCTCAGCCTGGCACTGTGGTCGCCCTCGACCGCCACTCCGGCCGAAGGGATCTCCACGCCGGGCAGCGTGCCGCCACCGGTCACCGAGGCGCAGGCGACGCTGCGCCCGACACCCAGCGCTCGGGCCCGGGCTGCGAGGGCCGCGACGGGGAGGCTGGCCATGCGCCAGAAGGGGATGGCGCCGGCGTCACGGCGCAGGTAGGCCAGCGCCGTCTCCTGGAGGGCGGCCAGGACCAGGCCGCCGGGGCGCAGGGCCCGGGCCAGGGGATGCGATGAGCACGCCGCCACCAGGTCAGCCCGACCGGCGATGATCCCGGCCTGGGGACCGCCCAGCAGCTTGTCGCCGGAGAAGGTGACCAGGTCGGCCCCCGCGGCCAGGGTCTGGCGGGCGGCCGGCTCGTCACCCAGCCAGGATGGGGGACCACCGGGCAGCCACGGGGTGGCGGCGTCGAGCAGGCCGGATCCGATGTCGGCCACCACCGGCGGTCCGAGCTCCGCCAGTGCGGCCACCCCCACGTCTTCGGTGAAGCCGGTGATGCGGTAGTTGGAGGCGTGCACCTTGAGGACCAGGCCCACGTCGGCGCCAGGCATCTGCACCGCGCCGCGGTAGTCGGCCAGCCGGGTGCGATTGGTGGTCCCCACCTCCACCAGGCGTGCCCCCGACTGGGCCAGCACCTCGGGGATGCGAAAGCCCCCACCGATCTCGACCAGCTCCCCCCGGCTGACCACCACGTCGCGATCACGAGCCAGGGCGGCGAGCACGAGGACCACAGCCGCGGCGCAGTTGTTGACCACCAGCGCCCGCTCGGCGCCACAGGCCCGGGCCAGCAAAGGTGCGGCCCGGTCCTGGCGAGAGCCACGCCGGCCATCCTCGAGGTCGAGCTCGAGGTTGGAGTACCGGGCTCCGTCTGACGTAACGGCAACGGGCGCCCGGCCCAGGTTGGTGTGGAGCAGGACGCCGGTGGCATTGATCACGGGCTGGAGCAGGGCCCGGCGAGCCACCTCGGCCCGCCCGGGGGCCGAGGCCGGGTCGCCCGCGGCAATGGACTGGCGAGCCACTTCCACCAGCACGGGGTGGGGCAGGCCGGAGCCGGCGAGCGAGCGAGCGAGGGTGTCGACCGAAGGCGGGCGGGTGGTCTCGGACACGGCGTCCATACTGCCCGGCCTCACTCCGTCGGTGCCCACCAGGAGGCCCTACGTAGTTTGAGCCGCACTCGTCGTGCTGAGCGCTGCCACCGTCGGGCAGTGCAGTCGATCGGGGTTGGGCGACAGGGATCCTTGTGTTGGGCTGGCTGGAGTTAGTCAACTACTTCCGCGTTCAGCTGATGTACGACACCCGGGCCGATCTCCACTGGCTCTGGCATCACCGTCGCCTTCGCCCATCGGCGCTGCGGCGCGACCTCGACCGCAGGTCACTCGACCGCAGGTGACCAGCCGGCTGAGGCGATGACGGCGAGCATTCTCCCCCGCCTCAGCAGCAGCAGGAGGCCTGGCCGTGGTCGTAGCACGGGCCCGCCTTGCCCTTGTAGGCGATCACGGTGACGGAGCGGAAGGTGATGTCATCTACCTCGCGCCAGGGGCCCGACCATCCCGGCGGAGCCACCGGGTGCTCCGCCAGCCAGGTGGCCAACCCGTCGAGGTCGAGGCCGAGGTCCTGGATTCGACCCCGCCGGAACTCGACGTTGTCGTAGCCCAGCGCCTGGACGACCTGGCCCTGGGCCTGGCGGGCCAGGGCCAGCATCTCGGGATTCATGTCCACGCCGATCACCCGGCCCTGGAGCCGACCACCTGGGCGGCGATGAAGGCGATCTTGCCCCCACCCGAGCCCAGGTCGAGGACGGTCTCTCCCGGGCGCAGTTAGCGGGACGGGTCGCCGCAGCCGTAGTCACGCTCGAGCACCTCGGCGGGGATGACGGCCAGCAGGGAGGTGTCGTAGTCGACCGGGCAGCAAAGCTCGGGCTCGACGGCTTGGGCTCCGGCGCCGTAGCGAGCGCCGACGGCGGCTTCGACATCGGCGGGGGAATAGGTCGGCGGGGGACAGGGTCACGGGCAGGGCTCCTTCTTCATGAGGGTCGGCGGGCGGGCAGGGTCGTACACGGCGGCTCGGTGCTCGGAGCCGAAGTCGGCGATGGGGACATCGAGGACCAGCTCACTGGCGCGTAGGCCGAGGACCCGGTCGGCGAAGCCGGCTACCAGCTCGACCTGGTGGAGGCTGCACACCACGGCGAGGCCGTCCTCAGTGGCGACGGCCCGCAGGGTGTTGAGCACACTGCCGGCCGACGCCGGGTCGAGGCTGGCCACCGGTTCGTCGGCCAGGATGAGGCGGCTGCGCTGGGCCAGGGCTCGGGCAATCGCTACCCGCTGCTGCTGGCCGCCGGACAGGGTGTCGGCTCTGGCCCCAGCCCGCTCGGCCAGGCCCACCCGATCGAGACAACCCAGGGCCAGGGCCTGCTCCTCGGCCCCGGCTCGGCGCAACAGCACCCGCCACGTGGGCAGATGCGCCAGCCGCCCGACCAGGACGTTGTCGAGCGCGCTCAGGCGCCGCACCAGGTTGTAGTGCTGGAACACCAGGCCGATCTCCCGTCGGGCCTGGCGTAGGTCGGATCCGTCGAGGCGCGACAAATCTCGGCCGGCCACCTCGACGTGGCCTTCTTCGGGCCGGACCAGGGCGGTGATGGCCCGGAAGAGGGTCGTCTTCCCTGCGCCGCTGGGGCCGATCACGGCCACCACCTCGCCCGGCGCAACGTCGAAGGACACGTCGACCAGCACCGGGGGTCCGTCGTAGCGGTGCCCGAGGCCCCGGACCGACAGCATCGGCGCCGGCCCGGTCGTCGTCATGCCGGCTCCGTCATGCAAGCTTCGCCCGCAGGCGGGCCGAGAGCTGATCGACGGCGGCCACCATGCCCACGATGATCAGGATGATGGTGAGCAGCCGGGGGAAGTTCAGAAGGTCAATGGCGTTCTTGAGCTGCTGGCCGATCCCGCCCGCCCCGACCACGCCGAGCACGATCGAGGCCCGGATGTTGAACTCGAGCATGTAGAGGCCGACCGACACCAGGCCGGGCAGCACGTCGGGCAGCACGGCCCAGCGCACCACCTTGAGCCGGCTCGCCCCGGTCAGCTCAGCTGCTTCGAGGGGGCCGGGGGGCATGCCCTCGATCGTCTCGGCGAAGAGCTTGCCCATGCTGCCGAAGGTGTGGAGGGCGACGCCCAGGGTGCCGGCGAAGGGACCGAGGCCCACGGCGGCCACGAAGAGCAGGGCGAACACGAACGAGTCGATGCCCCGACAGGCGTTGAGCAGCCACCGGGCCGGCACCCGCAGGAGGCGGGCCGGGGTCAGGTTGCGGGCCGCGGGCACGCACGCCGCCACGGCGGCGACAGCGGCGATGGTGGTGCCCACCACGGCGATGGCAACCGTCTCCGCCGCCCGCAGGAGGAGCAGGTCGAGGCCGTCGAACGACGGGGGCCAGGAACGCGCCGCCCATCCGGCCATCTTGGGCAACCCCTCCACCAGCGCCCCCGGGTCGACCTCGGCCAGGCGCACGCACACGATGAAGCCGACCACCAGGACCAGGGCCAGGGTGGCCTGGCGGGCCCGGGGAAGGCGCCCGGGCGCCGGGGGGGTGCGCCCGGGCCTCCTCTCACCCTCCTGGTTCTTCGCCCCCAGCTCGGCCGCGGTGTCGGTCACAGGGTCAAGGTCAGGGTCACAGAGTCATGAAGGACCGGCTCAACTGAGCTGGTCCAGGTCTTCGGCCGCCTCCCGGATCACGGAGTAGCTCTCGTTGTCGGCGGCCACGAAGCCGGTGTAGTGCTCGGCCATGAACTCCTCGGCCTGCTCGGGAGTGATGGCCACCAGGATGTCCTGGATGCGCTGGGCCAGCTCGGGGTCGAGGCCCTCGCGCACGGCGATGGCGTCGTTGGGCAGAGGCTCGGATTCCCACACCACCTTGGTGGCGTCGGGACCGATGGAGCCGCCTTCGATCATGGCGGTGCGGTTGCGGTCGTAGTCGGTGGCCAGCTCCACCTGGCCGTTGGCCACCGCCGTCTCGTTGGCCGGGTGGGCGGCGCCCTCGGAGTACTCGAAGTAGGTCGTGGGATCGATGCCCTGCTCACTGAGGAAGTGGGTGGGGATGAGCCAGCCCGAGGTGGAGGACACCTCGGCGAAGGAGATCGACATGCCCTGGGCGTCAGTCGGCCAGTTGCTGACGGGCGAGTCGGGGGCGGCGATCACGATGGAGTGGTAAGTGGGCTCGCCGTCGTACTTCACCGTGGCGATGGCCTGGGCGTCGGAGTCGTTGTTGGCCAGGACGAAGCCGTAGGGACCCATCCAGGCCAGGTCGACTTGGCCGTTGGCCAGGGCCACGGCGATGCCGCCGAAGTCGGTGGTCACGTCCAGCTTGTACTCGGCGCCCAGCTCCTCAGCCAGGTAGGCGAAGAAGGGCTCGAAGGCAGCCGTGGTGTCCTCGGCCGTGGGTTGGTAGGGGCCGATCCCGAAGCGCAGCGTCTCGGGCACCTCCACGCCGTCCGCCCCACCGGCCGGTGGATCGTCGATGGAGGCCTCGTTGCCTCCTCCACAAGCGGCCAGAGTCAGGAACAGGACCGCAGTCGGGGCCATCCATCGCAACTTCATGTCGAACGTCCTTGTCGTTGGGGAGCCGTCAGACGGCGCAGTTGTAGATGTGAGGCAGGGTGCCGTCGCGCTGGCGCAGCGTCAGGAAGCGCTCGACGGCCAGGCGCTTGGCCTCGGCCAGGGGGACCTCGCCGGTGGCCAGCAGCATGTCGGGGCTGGTCTCGACGTCGGCCCCGGCCGGGTGCCAGTGCACGCCGTCCATCGACACCGACAGCTCGGGCACGGTGTTGCTGTCGTCCACGTCGATGCCGGTCTCGGAGAAGCCCCGCTTGATGAGGGGGCGCACGGCGTA
>JALZNY010000038.1 GCA_030857525.1 Actinomycetota bacterium | reverse complement strand
CGCCGGTGCATCCTCGATGAGATGGGCCTGGGCGCGTCGGTGGGTGTGGCCACCAGCAAGCTCGTGGCCAAGCTGGCGTCCAAGGCAGCCAAGCCCCAGGCTCGCCTCCCCGCCCCGGTCCCGGGCCTGGGCGTCAAGGTGGTCGAGCCCGGCGCCGAGCTGGCCTTCCTGCACCCCCTCCCCGTGGGTGCCCTGTGGGGCGTGGGCCCCGCGACCGGTCGTCGCCTGGAGCGCCTGGGGATAGCCACCGTCGGCGATCTGGCCGCTGCGCCCCCCGAGAGCCTGGTAGCGGCCCTGGGACCGTCGGCCGGTCGACATCTCCACGCCCTGGCGTGGGGTCGCGACACCCGGCCGGTGGAGCCCGAGCGGGAGGCGAAGTCGGTGAGCCACGAGCAGACCTTCGCCCACGACCACCACGACCCTGAGCCTCTGGGGAGGGAGGTCGTCCGCCTGGCCGATGGCGTCGCCATGCGACTGCGAGAGGCGTCCCTGGCCGGCACCACCGTGGTCCTCAAGGTCCGCTTCGGCGACTTCCGCACCATCACCCGCTCCCGCACCGTGTCGCCTCCCGTCAACACGGGACCGGTGCTGGCCCGGGTAGCCCAGGAGCTGCTCGACGGCATCGACCCGTCCCCCGGGGTCCGACTCCTCGGGGTGGGCGTGAGCCGGCTGGCCCCGCGTGTCTCGTTCCAGCCCACGCTCGACGACGCAGCCTCGGAGGACGGGGAGGACGTGGCCCGAGCCATCGACGACATCCGGCGACGCTTCGGGGCCGGGGCCGTGGGCCCGGCGTCGCTGCTCGACGAGGGCGGCCTACGGCCCAAGCGCCATGGTGATCAGCAGTGGGGCCCCGACGCTCAGGCATCGGGCAATCGGGTGTCGGGCGACGCCGTCGGGTAGAGACAGCCGATGCCCCTGACCCGCAAGATCGCCCGACCCCTGCTGGCCTCGATGTTCGTGTCCGGCGGAATCGACGCCGTGCGCCACGCCGAGACCAGGGAGCGCAGCGCCGAGCCGGTGACCTCCAAGCTGGCCGGGCCGCTGGGTCTGCCCGACGACACCGCTGTGCTGGTCAAGATCAACGGCGCCGTCCAGGTCGGAGCCGGCCTGCTGCTCGCCACCGGACGGGTCCCGCGCCTGGCCGCCGCTGCCCTGGCCGTCACCCTCGTGCCCACCACGCTGGCCGGCCACCGGTTCTGGGAGGAAGACGGCGCGGCGCGCGCCGGTCAGCAGATCCACTTCCTCAAGAACCTGTCGATGATGGGCGGGCTCATCCTGGCCGCCACCGACACCGAGGGAAACCCCTCGCTCGCCTGGCGAGCCCGCCACGCGGCCGAGCGGGCCCGTCAGGCCGCCGAGCGGACCCTGCCCCTCGGCGACTGAGCTCCTCGGCGACTGAGCGTCGCAGGGAGGCGGTCAGGTTCCCTGGCGGTAGCGGTTGAGCATCCCCCGCACCGTGCGCAACAAGCTGGCCAGGGCGGGCATGGACATCTCCAGGTGCTGCTCCCCGGTCTCGCTGATGGCGTAGACCCGGCGGGCCGGCCCCCGCTCGGGGGTGCTCCAGTAGGAGGTCACCAGCCCCTCCTCGGCCATGGTGCGCAACGAGCGGTACAGCCCCCCGGTGGTGGGTGGCACCTCCACCCCCAACTCGGCCAGGCGGCTCATGAGTTCGTAGCCGTGGCTCTCCTGCTCCCGCAGGAGCAAGAGGATGGCCGGTCGCAGCAAGCTGCGGGACCGGACATCTTCGGGTTCAGGGGGACCAGGTGCGACGGGGCTCACAGGACTTGACACGGGCGGCTCCGAACTCTCGGTGCGTCGGCCCCCGTGGCCCGATGCTGCGGGCGACGGAGACCGGCGCAGTGGTGGGATGGGCTCAAGACTGACCAAGCTCGCTCAGACGGCGGTCGACCGACTGGCGCAACTCCTGCAGCTCGGCAATCTCCGCCTCGGTGGATTTGGCCGTGGTGGCGCAGCACTCGCACCCACAAGAGCACGGCTCGGCCGCCCGGGTCACCTCGGTCATGGTGCTGCAGCCGCAACCGCAGGTCTGTTCAGAAACACTCATAGCTCGCTCCTTCGCTCGTCTTGGTTCGTCGTCCCAGTTGGATCAGCCCGGAGCCGCACTGCCACCCGTCGGTCTCGCCCGCAGCCAGGTGCTCTTCGAGCATCTCCTGGATGTCGTCGCGGAGCTGCTGCAGCGCCGTCATCTCCTCGGTGAGCCCTTGGACCTTGTCCTCCAGCATCGAGCGGGTCCGCCCGCACGGGCACAACCCCCGCTCCCGGATCGACAGCAACTCGCCGATCTCCTCCAGCCGGAGCCCGAACCGCTGTGCCCGCTTGATGAAGCGCACCCGCTCGATCATCTCGGCCCCGTAGAGCCGGTATCCGGCGGGGCTGCGCTCCGGAGCGGGAAGCAGGCCGATGCGCTCGTAGTACCGCAAGGTGTCGGAGGATGTCCCCACCTCGCTGGCAAGCTTCGACACGGTCAACTGGCTCACGGAGGCCAGCATAAAGGTTGGACCTAACTTCAAGGTCAAGGGATACGCCGAAGTTTTTCATGTTCCTCGATGGAAGGACGTCGCGATAAGGACACTATACCTATAGCGAGCAGGACCTTACCGAGGAACAGCCCGTCTCGAAACGGGACGGGACGGGACGGCGGAGCGAAGAGGAGGCCCGGCGGGGCCGATGCTGTGCCTCAGGCGATGCGGGCAAGGAGGGCTTCGGCGATCTGCACGGCGTTGAGCGCCGCCCCCTTGCGGAGGTTGTCGCCGACCACGAACATCGCCAGGCCATGCTCGACTCCATGGTCGCGCCGGAGGCGGCCCACCAGGCAGGGATCGGTGCCGGCCGCCCGCTGCGGCGTCGGCAGATCGGCCAGCTCCACACCGGGAGCGCCCGCCAATAGCTCCCGGGCCCGCTCCGGGCTGAGGGGGCGGTCGAACTCGGCGTTGATGGCCAGGGAGTGGCCCGTGTACACCGGTACCCGCACACAGGTGCCCGAGACGGCCAGGCCCGGGATGCCGAGGATCCTACGGCTCTCGTCGCGCAGCTTGCGCTCCTCCACCGTCTCGTCGCTGCCGTCGTCGAGCAGGTCGCCAGCGAGGGGGACCACGTTGCACGCCAGCGGGGCGGGGAAGACCGTCGGGTCGGCAAAGGTGACGGCTTCCCCGTCGAAGGCCAGGGCCGCCGAGGTGTCGGCCCCCTTGCGCAGCTGGTCCTCGAGCTCGGCGATGCCGGCCCGCCCAGCACCGGAGACGGCCTGGTAGGTGCTGATGACCAGGCGGCGCAGTCCGGCCTCGAGGTGGAGGGGGGCGAGCACCGGCATGGCCACCATGGTCGTGCAGTTGGGGTTGGCCACGATCCCCCTGGGCAGGCGATCGAGATCGGCGGCGTTGACCTCGGGCACCACCAGCGGCACCTCGGGGTCCATCCGCCACGCCGAGGAGTTGTCGATCACCGTGGCCCCGGCCTCCACGAAGCGGGGGGCGAGGCGGCGCGAAGCGGTGGCGCCGGCCGAGAACAGGGCGAGGTCGAGCCCCGAGACATCGGCCGTGGCCGCGTCCTCCACCTCGATCTCGCCGTCACCCCAGGGCAGGCGTCGACCGGCGGAGCGGGCCGAGGCGAACAGTCGCAGCGAGGACAGCGGGAAGGCCCGCTCGGCCAGGACGCTGCGCATCACCCCCCCCACCAACCCGGTGGCCCCGACGATCCCGACGTTCACTCCCATTGGTCCGGAGGCTACAGAGGTTGCTCCAGCTCGAAGGCGTCGTGGAGGGCGGCCACGGCCTCCTCCATGCGTTCGGTGCGCACCACGCAGGTAATGCGGATGGACGAGGTGGAGATCATCTCGATGTTGATGCCGCGTTCGGCCAACACCTCGAACACCGTGGCCGAGACCCCCGGGTGGGCCTTCATGCCGGCCCCAACCAGGGAGACCTTGGCGATGGCGTCGTCGCCCACCACCCGGGTCGCGCCGAGATCGTCGGCGTGGGCCTCACAGGTGCGCCGGGCCCGCTCGAGGTGCTCGCTGGGCACGGTGAAGGAGATGTCGGTCCGGCCCTCCTCGGAGGTGTTCTGCACGATCATGTCGACCATCACGTCCTGGTCGGCCAAGCTGCGGAACAGGGCGGCGGCGATGCCGGGACGGTCGGGCACGCCCTGCACCGTGACCTTGGCCTCGGATGTGTCGTGGGTGACGGCGGAGATCATGGCGGCTTCCATAGACGGATTCTCCTCTCGAACCCAGGTACCGGGTTCCCAGGTGAAGCTGGAGCGGACGTGAAGGACCACGCCCTGGCGACGAGCGAACTCGACTGAGCGCATGGCCGGCTTGGGACAGCCGCTAGCGGTCATCTCCAAGAGCTCGTCGAATCCCACCGCACTCATGCGCCGAGCGCCGGGCACGATCCGGGGGTCGGCGGTGAACACGCCGCTGACATCGGTATAGAGCTCACAGGCGTCGGCATCGAGGGCGGCGGCCAGGGCCACGGCCGTGGTGTCCGAGCCTCCCCGGCCGAGGAAGGTCACGTCACGAGCCGGGCTCACCCCCTGCGCACCTCCCACCACCGGCACCCGACCCTCGTCCAGCACCGCCCGCACCCGGTCGGGTCGGACCTCGAGGATCTTGGCGTTGGTGTGGGTGGCGTCGGTGAAAAACCCGGCCTGGCTCCCGGTGAGGCTGTCGGCCGCCACGCCGAGGTCGTGCAGGGCCATGCAGATCAAGGCCGTGGCCTTGCGCTCTCCGGCGGTGATGAGCATGTCCATCTCCCGCCCCGGCGCCGAGCGCGACACCTGGGAGGCGAGGTGCAACAGGTCGTCGGTCTCGTGCCCCATGGCGCTGACCACCACCACCACCTGAGTCCCGTGGCGCCGGGTGCGAGTGATGTGATCGGCCACCGCCCGGACCCGGTCGGGGTCGGCGACGGAGCTCCCGCCGAACTTCTGCACGACCAGGGGCATGGCTGGACGACGCTACCAGCGGGACTCTGCGCTACTAGGTTGGCTCCTCCATGGGGACCGAGAAGCGCCAACGACAAAAAGAGGGCCGCCAGGCCCGCCTCGCCGCCGAACAGACCGATCAGCGTCGCCGCCAGCAACGTCGCCGCCTGGTGAGTGCGGTGGTGATCTCGCTGGTGGTTTTCGCCGTGCTGGTGCTGATCTCCCAGGCCGGCACCGACGACGAGGCCGACACCGCGGCCGAGCCGACGAACACGACGCTCACCGAGCCTGAACCCGACGCCGGTTCGACCACGACCACGCCGGCCGCCCCCGCCGCCTTCGAGTACGGCGCCGGCGAGTGCCCACCGGCGGAGAAGCCCGCCGAGCCGGTGCGGTCCTTCGCCGCCGCCCCCCAGCGCTGCATCGAGGACGGCGTCGACTACGCCGCCAGGTTCACCACCTCAGAAGGTACCTTCACCGTCGATCTGCTGGAGAACGAGGCGCCGGGAACGGTCAACAACTTCGTGGTCCTGGCCCGCTACGGCTACTACGAGGGCGCACCGTTCCATCGGGTCATCGCCGACTTCGTCGTCCAGGGCGGTGACCCGGTCGGCGATCCGCCCGGTACCGGTGGGCCCGGCTACACGATCCCCGACGAGCTCCCCGCCGCCGGGTCGTACCAGGTGGGCTCGGTGGCGATGGCCAACTCCTTCAACGGCCAGGTAGGCCGTAACTCGGGCGGGAGCCAGTTCTTCGTGGTGACCGGTGAGCAAGGGGTGGCGTTGCCGCCCAACTACTCGCTCTTCGGGACGGTGGTGGAGGGAGCCGAGGTGGTCGAACTCCTGGAGGCCACCGCCGAGGAGGGCACCCAGACCCCGACGGATCCCGCCACCATCGAGTCGGTGGAGATCGTCGAGCAGTAGCTCGTCGGGCTCGGCCGCTCTAGCCGGGGAGGGCGTCGAGGCTGGCTTCGGCGGCGTCGACGAACACCCGCACCGTCCCCGCGCCGGCGTCCCGCCAGGTGCCATCAGGGTCGCGCACCAGGGCGGTGCGCTCGGCGATGGCGGCCACCGGCAGGCCGGCGCTGGCCAGCGCCAGGGTCCGGTGGTGCACGTGGTGCTGCGCCACGTCATCCTCGGCGTGGGCCAGCACGGCCAGGTTGACCACCATCCCCAGACCCACGGTGAAGGCGCCGCCCCGGGGGTCGACCATGGGGTCGCACAGCACCATGGCCCCGGCCGACGATCCGGCCACCACGGCGCCGTCGTCCCAGGCCGCCACCAGGGCCTCCCACACCGGCGTCTCCTTGAGCACCGAGCGCAGGTGCAGCGGGGACCCTCCCGAGAGGTAGACGAAGCGGGCGGAGCGCACCTCGGCCGCCTTGGCCGCGTCGAGGGCGTCAGACCGCTGGAGCACGTCGAGGCCCCGGACCTTGCCTCCCAGGGAGGCGAACCACTCCGTGGCGGTGGCCACCGCCCGCTCGGGGTGCTCGTAGGCGGCGGCGGTGGGCAGGACCACCACTTCGGCCCCGCCGCTCGCCTCCAGCAGCTCGGCGTCGAAGTCGCAGCCGGGCTGCCACTCGTCGCCCCCGACCAGGGCCAGTGGACCGTTCATCGTTCGTACCGTAGCGGTCGGCTCCCGCCCGTCCAGACTCCAGACTGGCAGGGTGCCCGCCTGGCAGTTCCCCCCCGTCCACACCGCCGATGGCGACGGCCTCGTCGGGGTGGGTGCCGACCTGGAACCCGACACCCTGCTTTGCGCCTACCGAGCGGGGCTCTTCCCCATGCCGCTGTCAACCCGGCGTAGCCACGAGCCGATGGGCTGGTGGTCACCCGACCCCCGGGCCGTGCTGCCCCTCGACGGCCTGCGGGTGAGCCGCTCGTTGCGCCGGTCGTGCGGGCGCTTCGAGGTGCGCGTCGACACCGCCTTCGAGGCCGTCATCGACGCCTGCGCCGACCCGGCCCGCGACGGCACGTGGATCTCGCCCGCCATCCGAGCGGCCTACGTTCGGCTCCACCACCTCGGCTGGACCCACAGCGTCGAGGCGTGGGACCCCGACGGCCGGCTGGCCGGCGGCCTCTACGGCGTGGCCATCGGTGGTCTGTTCGCCGGCGAGTCGATGTTCCACCTCCAGAGCGACGCCTCCAAGGTGGCGCTGGTAGGACTGGTGGAGCGCCTGGGCGCCGGTGGTGCCGGCCTGCTCGACGTGCAGTGGACGACGCCACATCTGGCGTCGCTCGGTGCGCTCGACGTATGCCGGGCGGATTACCTTGCCCTCTTGGCCGAGGCCCTCCGCCAACCCCTGCCCGAGGTGTTCGCCCCCACCCGCTGAGATTGAAGGAGATCCTGTGCACCGGACCGCAATCCTGCTCGCCTTAGCCACCCTGGCCCTGGCCGGCTGCGCCGACAAGCCGAGGTAGCGCCCTGGCCGAGGGCTTCGGGGCGTGGGCTGGCGCCGAGGATGCCACCTTCTCGGTCGTGCCCCTGGAGACCGGCGGGGACGAAGCCCTCTCGGTGGTCATCTTGGGGGGGACGGTGAGCCAGGAGGGGCCGCCGGCGCCGGCCGCTGACGCCGTCCCCTTGCGTACCACCAGCGAGGGAAGCCTGGTCGAGCCGTTCCTCGACCTCGGCGCCGTCGAGCACCAGCCGTCAGCGGGCACGGCCATCCCCGCTGACCCCACCTTCGTCGCCTTCGTGCCCGTGCTCCGTGACGTCCGCTTCGTGGTCGACGACCGGGGGGCCGAGACCCCGACGACCGAGGGTGCCGACGGTGAACAGCAGCGGGCGTCGCTGGAGCCGGAGGTTCCCCTGGAGCCGGGCCCGCACAGCCTCACCGTGGTGCCGACCACCCCCGAGGGCGAGGTGTCCACGTCGACTGCGCTCTACTCGGTCGAGGGCTGACGGAATCGCCGTGCCACCACCGGCCGGAGAAGCGCCAGGAGGGCGTATCGGGGGCTAGGACCGGGGGCGCCGGGGGTGTGGGCCGGGGCCAGAGGGCCTCCACGGCGGCCACGATGGCGGCCAGCTCGGCCGGGCTCGGCGCCGTCCGGGGACTCAAAGGGGGACGTTGCCGTGCTTGCGGTGCGGCCGCTCCTCGCGCTTGGTGCGCAGCATCTCCAGGCCCGCCACCAGCTTGACCCTGGTCTCGGCCGGGTCGATGACGTCGTCGAGGTAGCCCCGCTCCGCCGCCAGCCACGGGTTGGCCTCGCGCTCGGCGTACTCCGCCACCAACGTCGCCCGCAGCGCCGCCGGATGGGCCGCCTCGGCCAGCTCACGGCGGTGCAGGATCTCGACCGCCCCCTGGGGGCTCATGACGGCCAGCTCGGCCGAGGGCCAGGCGAAGGCCAGATCGGCGCCGATCGACTTGGACCCCATGACCACGTAGGCCCCGCCGTAGGCCTTGCGGGTGATGACCTGGATGCACGGCACCGTCGCCTCGGCGTAGGCGTAGAGCAGCTTGGCCCCGTGGCGGATGATCCCCCCGTGCTCCTGGCCAACGCCGGGGAGGTAGCCGGGGACGTCGACGAAGGTGACCAGGGGGATGTTGAAGGCGTCGCAGGTGCGCACGAAGCGGGCCCCCTTCTCCGACGACTCGATGTCGAGCACACCGCCGAGCACCTCGGGCTGGTTGCCCACCACGCCCACCACGTGGCCGTCGAGGCGGGCGAAGCCGCACACCAGGTTGCGGGCCCAGTGCGGGTGGTACTCGACGAAGTGCCCGTCGTCGACCACCACGTCGATCACCTCGACCACGTCGTAGGGGGCGTCGCCGTCGTCGGGCAGGAGGTCGGCCAGCTCGGGGCAGCGCCGGGCCGAGT
>JALZNY010000298.1 GCA_030857525.1 Actinomycetota bacterium | reverse complement strand
CCGGCCCGCTCGGCGGAGACCTCGCCTGCAGCCAGGGCGGTGGCCACCGAGACCACCAGCACACCGGCTGCACCCGTGGCCAGGGTGGTGAGGGCGAACTTGGGCCCGGTGGTGCGCAGCGCCCACCACCGCCGCCGGGTCACGGCGTAGACCTGGGCCGAGCAGGCCACGCCCACCACCCCGGCCGCCGCCGTCAGTGCGCCCAGGACAGGCTCGGCCTGGCCGGCGCGGGCCAGCACCGCCCACCCGTGGGCGGCGGCGAAGACGGCGAAGACGGCGAAGGCCACGATCTCCCGGCTCAACCACGACCGGCGGATGCCAAGCACGGCCCGAAAGGCGTAGGCGGGGCGGCCCAGGTGCAAGACGCTGGCGCCCAGGGCGAGCAGGCCCACGCCCAGGGCCATGAGGGCCGAGACCGGGCGTAGCGCAGCCGGTACCGACGGACCCGACAGGGCCCGCAACCCCAGTCCCACCACTGCTGCACCCACCGCCACCTGGGTGAGCACCAGCATGACGGTGAGGGGCACGTGGGCCTGGCCCCTCCGGGGCCGATCGGTGCCGGCGGGAACCGACCCCTGGTCGCTCCGGCCATCGGCGCCGGTCCGGCGGCTGCGGTAGGCGGTGGTGGGCACCGTGATCGACGACAGGGGGGCGCGGGGGACCAGGGCCTGGCCGGGAGCGGTGGCCGTGACTCGGGCGCCGGCCGTCTCCACCAGCGACACCCGGATGGCGGCGTTGGGGCAGGACTGCACACAGGCCGGGGCCTCGCCCGCGCCCAGGCGGTCGGCGCAGAGGTCGCACTTGCGCACGATGCCCCGCTCGGGGTTGTAGCGGGGCACCTCGTAGGGGCAGGTCAACACGCAGTAGCGGCACCCGATGCACTGGTCGTCGAGGTGGGCGACGATGCCGGTGATCGGGTCCTTCTCGTAGGCGTTGACCGGGCATCCGGCCAGGCAGGCGGGCTCGACGCAGTGGTGGCACGCCGTGGTCACCGTCTGCTGCACGGGCTCGGCGGCGCCCATCTGCACCGAGCCCACCGTGCGCCACGACTCGCCGTCGTCGAGGCCGTTGAGGGCGTGGCAGGCGGTGACGCAGGCCTTGCACCCGGTGCAGGCGTCGAGGTCGACCTCGAAGCCGTACTGCTGGCCGGGACCGGGTCGGTCCAGGGGGATCAGGTCTCGGTAGTAGCGGGCCTGGGCGGGCAGGGCGTGCTCGTCGTGGCGACGGGCAAAGCGCTCGACGGCGCTGAGGTCGGCCTGCTCGGCGAGGTACCAGTCGAGGGGGGTGACGGCCACCTCGTCGACGAACTTGCTGAGCCCCCCCTCAGGGGCGCCGGTCGGAGCCCGATCGGTGACGGCGAGGTCCACGCCGGCGACCCTACGGAGCCGTGGTTACCCCGCCGTTGTGGCCAGGTCACGAGGAGGTGAACGGCTCCTCTCACCGGCCCTGGCGCGCATGCGCGACCCGTCGTGCGATGGAAACACCCCAGGTGCAGCCTCGCAACACGCGCTTCTTAGCGTCGATCCCATGGCTGCACCCGACATCCCCGCCGCCAAGCGCGCCGGTCTGCCCGTCGACCTTCCCCGACTGGAGTCCGAGGGCGACGCCTGGCTCAGCCCCGAGGACCGCTACGCCCTCAAGACCTGGGGCGTGTGCACCCAGGAGCAGCCCGGCGTGTTCATGATCCGGGTGCGCAACCCCGGCGGCGCTCTCCCCACGCCCCAGGCCCGGGGCGTGGCCCGCCTCTCGCGCTCGTTCGGCCCCGACTGGCTCCACCTCACCACCCGCCAGAACTTCGAGCTCCACTGGGTCGAGGACCGCCGCGTCCCGGCATTGCTCGACGCCGTGGCCGAGATCGGCATGACCACCCGCTCGGGGTGTGGCCACACGCTGCGCAACGTCATGTGCTCCGAGGATGCTGGCTCCAACCTGGACGAGCCCTTCGACTGCCTGCCCGACGCCCGGGCGGTGAGCGACGCCATCGTGGCCCGCTCGGCCGAGCTGAACTGCGCCCTGCCCAGCCGCATCAACATCGCCTTTGGAGGCTCGCCCCGCTGCCGAGCCGACGCCCGCCTCAACGACGCCGGCTTCGTGTCGGTGCTGCACGAGGGTAAGCCCGGCTACGAGCTGTGGGCGGGTGGGAGCCTGGGCAAGGCCCCGTTCCTGGCCGTCAAGGTGGCCGACTTCGTAGCCCGCTCCGACGTGGCTGCGGCAGCCGAGGCCCTCATCGAGGTGTTCGTCGAGCACGGCGACCTCGACAAGCCGACCAAGGGCCGCATGAAGTACGTGGTCGAGCGCCTGGGCGAAGCCGCTTTCCGGGCGGCCTGGGACCAGGCCTTCGCCGCCGCCCAGGCCCGACCTCAGCCCCCGGCGCCACCCATCGAGCTGCTGGCCGAGGCCGACCGGGTCGCCATCCTCTCCCACGTCCCCCCCGGCGGGTGGTCGGCGGGAGTGCAGCCCCAGCGCACGCCGGGTCTGGCCACCCTCACCGTCGACATCCCCCTCGGGGATACCAACGGCTCGGAGCTGGAGCTGTGCTGCGACCTGGCCGACCGCCACGGCGACGGCGCCCTCAACCTGAGCCGGGACCAGAACATCGTGCTGCGTAGCGTGCCGGTGGCCGCGGTGACCGCAGTGCGCCAGGCCCTGGCCACCCGGGGCCTGTTCCTGGCCGGCGAGGCCCACACCGCTTCGGTGCGGGCCTGCACCGGATCGGCCGTGTGCGCCCTCGGCATCACCACCGCCCCGGAGGCGGGCAAGGCCCTGCTGGCCAGCCCCGCTCTGGGCCGTAACTCCTCGCTGCGGGTGCACGTCTCGGGCTGTCCCAACTCCTGTGCGCAGCACCAGGCCGGCGACATCGGACTGGCCGGCTCCAAGGTCCGCCTGGGCGGGGCCACGCGCGACGGCTACCACGTCTACCTGGGCGCCGATCTGCCCGCCGGCCGGGTGGGCGAGGTGGTGGGCCGGGTGGCCGCCGCCGACGTGCCCGCCACCGTCGACGCGGTGG
>JALZNY010000297.1 GCA_030857525.1 Actinomycetota bacterium | reverse complement strand
GGCTCTGCGCCGCACCGTGGACGGCCTCGGGCTCACCACCGTCTGCGAGGAAGCGGGGTGCCCCAACATCTTCGAGTGTTGGGCCGAGGGCACGGCCACCTTCATGATCAACGGCGAGCGCTGCACCCGGGCCTGCGGGTTCTGCCTGGTCGACACCCGCCACCCCCAGGCCCTCGATGCCGGCGAGCCCGAACGGGTGGCCGAGGCGGTGGCCCGCCTGGGCCTGGGTCACGCCGTGGTCACCGCCGTCGCCCGCGACGACCTCGACGACGGGGGTGCCGGCGCGTTTGTCGCCACCATCGCCGCCATCCGAGCACGAGTGCCGGGATGCAGCGTGGAGGTGCTCATCCCCGACTGCAAGGGCGACGCCGTGGCTCTGCACCGGCTGTTCGCGGCCCGGCCTGACGTGTGCAACCACAACCTGGAGACGGTGGCCCGGCTTCAGCGGGCGGTGCGCCCGTCGGCCGGCTACGCCCGCTCGCTGGCTGTGCTGGCCCGGGCCAAGGCGGCGGGGCTGGTGACCAAATCGGGCCTGATCGTGGGCATGGGCGAGACCGACGACGAAGTGGTGGGCGCCCTGGGCGACCTGGCCGGGGTGGGCGTCGACATCGTCACCATCGGTCAGTACCTTCGCCCCACCGCCCGCCACCTGCCCGTGGCCCGCTGGGTGGAGCCGGCCACCTTCGATCACTTCCGCCAGCGCGGCCTGGCCCTGGGCATTGGCCACGTGGAGTCGTCACCCCTGACCCGCTCGAGCTACCACGCCCGCCAGGCGCTGGCGACGGCCTCAACAGGCCACGCCGAGCTGGCGGCGGCAGCGCTCGGCCCGGCTGGCCACCGCATCGACGAGGCGGCGGGGAAGGTGGCGCCGTAGGGCCCGGACCTCGGGCTCGGCGGCGGCATCCCGAAGGCAGTCGGGGGCGATGTCGGCCAAGTGGTGTACTCGGGCGACCACGGCATCGGCGTCGAGGGTGAGCTCGGCGGCGACCTTGGGCCAGGTCGAGGGGCCGTGGGCCTTCAGCCGGTACTCGCCCCCCAGCTTCATCGCCAACCGAAGCTTCAGCTCGTCGACGCCCTGGTACGGCAGAGCCGAGGCGATGTCGTAGAGCGGCGCCAGGCGCACGGCGGGCCCCGACAGCAGCAACGAGTAGTTCTTTGCGTGGGCGTCGGTACCAGCGATGATCCAGCTCCAGGCCAGGGCGTCGAGGAACCGCCAGACGGCGTCGGTGGCCACCGATGCGGGCATGACGTCACGAAGCAACGTGGCGACATCCTTGGGCGCCGGGCCCTCATCGTGCTGATACTTCTCGCCCGGCGGGCGGCTGGTGGCCTGACCCAGGTCCTCCTGGTGAACCCGCACCAGCCGGCCGGCGGCCACTCGGCGGTCGTAGCGCTCGATGACGAGCGCAGACTGCTCCGCGAAGCGGGCGACACGGGTTCGAGCGACGATCATGCCGGCCCGTCGGGCGCCCTCTTGGCAGAGATGCTCGTTCAGGTCGTGGTCGTCGAGCCCGGCGATCGCCGGTTTGAGGATGTGGGTCGTCGGCACCGCCCCGCTGGGCATGCCCCAACGGCGCCCGTCATGGTGAAGGGCCGTCTTGGCCTGGGCGCCGGCAAGGGAGAACTGGCCCCGAGCGTCGAGACCGAGCCACGAGGTGGTGTCCCGCCGGAGATCCTGCAGCCGTGCAGCCACCTCGTCGTCGGTAAGCCAGTCGATCCTCCCTGGCCGATCGAAGACGTCGACGGCCAGGTCGGGGGTGGCGAACTGGACGGCCCCGGCGCAGTCGTGACCGACAGGGGATGCCAGCAGCGAGAACGGTGAGCTGAGCGAGACCTCGAACTGCCGCGCCCAGCGCCGCAGCACGTCGACGTTCTCGGGGAGGAGCCCCCAGAGCCACGGCGTGATGACCCGGTCCTCATGGGTCGGCTCCGCCAGGGGCATCGAGACGCTGAGCGGCGTCGCCCCAGCCTGGCGGCGGAACCCCTCGTCGTAGTCGAAGCGCAGTCGGTCGCCTCGTCCGGGCCCGGTCCGGGTGAGGGTGCCGGCTCGCTCACCGGCGAGGCCGACCACCAAGGTGTCCGGCGTCATGGACGGCGCAGGTCGTCGAGGAGGGCGTCGAGGTCGACTGCCGCCACGGCCGGCTGACTTGGCGGCCGACCCTGCCCCCGCACCGTCGCGTCAAGATCGAGCGCCAGGGCATCGAGGACGCGCAGGACAAGGCCCACGGAAGCGGTCTGCTTCCCAGCCTCGACCTGGGCCAGCCAGGGACGGGACACGCCCGCCGCGCTTGCGACCTCGGCCTGGGTCCGGCCGAGCTCGTGACGACGGCCCCGGAGGGTCTCACCCAGGGCTCGGGCAGAGTTGATTCTCGTCACCGGCGCCTTTCCTCTCTGGAAACGATCGGCTACCAACGTAGCTATGTCGTCGATCGCCTACAAGGCCGTCGCTGTTTACGTTCGTTGACGGCTGTCCGGGGAGAGCAAGCGTCAGAGGCGGCGCCGATGCACGGACCTGTCGAAGTTGGGCCGACTCCACACTGCATCGTCCCGCTCGGTCTGCAGATTCACGTTGGCCTGGTGCCCTACACCACCGCCGGCTTCCGGCCGGACCGGCGATCCCAGCTCTCGAGAAACGCCTCGACCGCCGCCCGCATCCAGATGGGGCCACCCGCCAGCTCCAGGAGCGGGGAGGGGAACCGACCATCAGAGCGGAGCTGGTGGAGGCGCTGGCGCGAGACGCCCAGCAGCGCTGCCGCCTCGGTGGCGCCAAGGAGATCGGGCAGGTTGGGCTCTTCCATCTCGACGGCCAGCACGTCTTCGTCGACTGCTTCCACCCGGCTCAATGGCCAGGCAGGAAGGCCCACGCTTCCCGCAGCGCTACAGACCGCTCCGGTGGCCACCGTCGCTGCCGCCACGGGGTCCGGCGCCTCGACCGACACGCGGGCGGTCCACGAACACTGGCTTCCCCCCACCGAAGGATGGAGAGGGGCCAACGCATCGAGGAAGTCGTCCAGCATGT
>JALZNY010000296.1 GCA_030857525.1 Actinomycetota bacterium | reverse complement strand
GGTCGCGGTGGTGGTCTATCGCAGCCTCTTCGAACCCGTGCGCTTCGGGGGTGCGCTCTATCTCGAACCGTCGCTGGCGGCTCGCATCGTGTTCACCTTCGGCTTCATAAACGTGATCCTGGCCGTGTTCAACCTCTTGCCCATCCCCCCGCTCGACGGTTCGGCCATGATCGAGCGGGTGCTACCCCTGCGGTGGTGGCCGGCGTGGTTGAAGGTACGCCAGTGGTCGATGGGAATCCTCTTGTTGTTGGTCCTGGCTGTCCCGGGCGCCCTGGCCACCGTGCTGCGCCCCGCCCTCGACCTCTACTCCCGTCTGCTGTAAGCCGCAGCATCCCTGTTCGGACGTCCAGCAGCGCCGCAGATTCCTCGGCGCCGGATTATCGAGCCGAAATTCAACTTCGGCCTGTGGGTGCCCAGCGCTACGGTCCCAGCATGCGACTTGCCGAAGCACTTGCAGAACGGGCTGATGCCCAGAAGCGCTTGGAGCAGCTGAAGGCGAGAGCGTGCGCCAGCGCCCGCTTCCAGGAAGGGGAGGAGCCCTCGGAGGACAGCCTGGCGTTGCTCACCGAGGCCGAGGAGGTGCTCGGCCGTCTCGAGGAGCTGATCCGGCGCATCAACCGCACCAACGCCAGCAGCGAGTTGGAGCCGAGCCTGACCATCACAGATGCCATCGCCCGCCGTGACGCCCTGCGCATGCGTCGCCGGTTCGTCGCTGATGTGGCCGACGCCGCCTCTGGTCAGGGCCAGGGCCACTTCGGCATGCGTCAGCTGCGCTCGGAGTTGCGCCAGGTGACGGCGCTCGACGTGGCGTCTCTTCGGCGGCGAGTCGACGATCTCGCTCGGGAGCACCGTGAGCTCGACACCCGTATCCAGCAGGCCAACTGGGAGGTCGACCTGGTCGAATGACGACAAGTTCGAGTCGGTAGTCGCTACCGGGGGCGAGCACGACCCGCGAGCTGACGGGTACATCAGCTCATCCTTGTAGGGAGAGGCGCCGGGGCAGCGCCCGTCGGGGTCGAACCCGAGCACCGTGCAGCCCAGCACCGCCGCACAAGTGAAGGCGCACCGCGCATGGAGCACCACCAGGTGCTGACCCGATGGCGACGAGGGTGGGAACGGGGACTCAACTCAGCGGGGGAGCAGGCCTATCGCGCTGCGGGCCCGCTCCAGGACGGGGGCGGCCACCGAGCGCGCTTTTTCGGCACCGCTGGCGAGGAGGGCGGCGACCGCGTCGGGGTCGGAGGACAGGTCGGCATAGCGGGCCTGGATGGGACGGAGCAGCTCCACCACGGCCTCGGCGCAGTCGGCCTTCAGGGGACCGTACTGCTGGTACTTCCCGGCCAGCACGGCCGGATCAGCACCGATGGCAGCGCCCAGGATGGCCAACAGGTTGGACACGCCCGGCTTGGTCTCGGGGTCGTAGCGCACTTCGGTCCCGGTGTCGGTGACCGCCCGACGGATCTTGCGGGCGATGATGGCAGGGTCCTCCAAGAGGCCCACCGTCCCTTGGGGCGAGCTGGACGACTTCGACATCTTGTCGGTCGGTCGCTGAAGGTCCATGATCCTGGCCCCCACGGACGGGACGGCCGCGGCGGGGACCACGAAGGTGTCGCCGAAGCGATGGTTGAAGCGCACGGCGAGGTCCCTCGCCAGCTCAAGATGCTGGCGCTGGTCGTCGCCCACGGGGACACGGTCGGCGTCGTAGAGGAGGATGTCGGCGGTCATGAGCGCCGGGTAGGTGAACAGGGCAGCCGGTACGAACTCGTTGTCGCCTGACTTCTCCTTGAACTGGGTCATGCGCCGCAGCTCGCCCACGCTGGCGGTGCACTCCATGAGCCAGGCCAGCTCAGCGTGTTGGTGGACGTGGCTCTGCACGAACAGGGTGGAGACAGCTGGGTCGAGCCCCGACGCCAGGTGGACCTGGGCCGCCTCCAGGGTCCGGCGGCCCAATGCGGCTGGGTCCTGGGGCAGGGTAAGGGCGTGGAGGTCGACGACGCAGAAGTAGCAGTCGTAGTCGTGCTGGTCGAGGGCAAACTGACGGAGGGCGCCGAGGTAGTTGCCCAGGTGGAGATCCCCGCTCGGCTGGATGCCCGAGAAGACGCGTGTCACGGCGCTGACAATACGGGGTCCACCGATGCCGGTGACCCGGCAATTACCCTTGCCGGGTGGCCTACGAGGTGCAGACGCCAGTGTTCGAAGGCCCCTTCGACCTCTTGTTGCACCTCATCTTGCGCGAGGAGCTCGACCTCTACGAGGTATCGCTGTCCACCATCGTCGACGGGTTCCTGGCCGAGCTCGAGCGCCTGCAGCAGGCTCAGACCGGTGTGGATCTGGAGGTGGCCACCGAGTTCCTCCTCATCGCGGCCACCTTGGTGGAGCTCAAGGCTCGCCGCCTCCTCCCTGCGCCGGCGGCGGTGGAGCTCGACGACGAGCTGGGCCTGTGGGAGGAGCGCGACCTGCTGCTCGGTCGACTCCTCGAGTGCAAGACCTTCAAGGACGTCGCCCAGGTGCTGGCCGCCATGGAGGACGAGGCCGGACGCTCGGTGCCTCGCCGGGCCGGGCCTGACGAGGCCCTGTTGGCCCTGGCCCCCGACCTGCTCGCCGGGGTCGGCCCCGGCGACCTGCGGGCGGCTTTCCTGCGGGCGGTCACGCCCCGTCCCGTCCCCCGGGTCCCGGTCGCTCACCTGGCCCTGGTGCGGGCCAGCGTCAGCGATGCCGTGGCCGACCTGGCCCGGAGCCTGCCCGGGGCGGGGCCCACCAGCTTCCGGCGCCTGACCGAGGGCATGGCCGAGCGCCTGGAGGTGGTGGTGCGTTTCCTCGCTCTGTTGGAGCTGTGCAAGGAGGGCCTGGTCCGCCTCGACCAGGCTCGACGCTTCGGCGACATCACCGTGGTGTGGATCGGCGGATCGGACCCAGCAGACCTCGCAGTGCTCGTGGGCGCCGGCACCGGTGCTGGCCTTGACGGGGACGACGGGTGAGTCTGATCGACGAGGGTCAGGATGACGACGGTGTCCCCGACGT
>JALZNY010000295.1 GCA_030857525.1 Actinomycetota bacterium | reverse complement strand
CCCTCGACCTGACCGTGCTGGAGGACGATGAGCAGTTCTTCGCCAGCTACCTGCCGTCGCTCACCGTCCGCGAGGGTGTGGACGGTCTTGACCAGCTCCAGGAGCTGTTCGCCCCTGTCGCTGCGGCTCTCGACACCGAGACCATGCAGGCGCTCAACGCCCAGGTCGACGTCGACGGCGAGCAGCCCGAGGACGTGGCCAGCGCCTTCCTCGAGGAGAACGGCCTCATTGGCTCCTGAGGGATGAGGCTCATCGACAGGCATCGGCGCACCAGCTCGGGCCGACCATCTCGGTACTCAGCGTTCGATTTGGTGCGCCACGGCCTCCGCGGCGCGGAATGGCCCAGGGCGTGGCAGGACCACGACCTGGCCGCTGCTTACGACGCGGTGATCGTGGGCGGGGGCGTGCACGGGCTCGCCACCGCCTACTACCTGGCCGCCAACCACGGCATGACCAACGTGGCGGTGATCGAGAAGGGCTACATCGGCGGCGGCGGGTCGGGGCGCAACACCGCCATCATCCGTTCCAACTACCTGACCCCCGAAGGGATCCGGTTCTACGACCGGTCGGTGCATCTGTACGAGTCACTGTCGGCCGACCTGAACTTCAACGTGATGTTCTCCCAGAAGGGGCACCTGACCCTGGCCCACAACGACGGCTCGCTGCGCACCATGCGCTGGAGGGCCGAGGTCAACAAGCTGGAGGGCGTAGATTCCGAGGTGATCGGCCCGGAGGAGATCAAGCGCCTCGTCCCGTTCATGGACGTGTCGACGGAGGCTCGCTATCCGATCCTCGGCGCGCTCTACCACCCACCGGGCGGCATCATCCGCCACGACGCGGTGGTGTGGGGCTACGCCCGGGGCGCCGACGCTCGCGGGGTTCACATCCACCAGAACACCGAGTTGGTGGGCATCGAGACCGACGGCGACCGGGTGGTGGGCGCGCTGACCAATCGGGGGCGCATCGCCACGCCCATCATCGTGAACTGCACCGCCGGGTGGGCCACGCTGATCGCCGACATGGTCGGGGTGCGCCTGCCCATCGTCACCCACCCGCTCCAGGCGGCGGTCACCGAACCGGTCAAACCCTTCCTCGGCGTCGTGGTCGTCTCCGGGACGCTGCACGTCTACGTCAGCCAGACCGACCGCGGGGAGCTGGTCTTCGGCGCCAGCACCGACCCGTATGCGTCCTATTCCATGCGCGGCTCGCTCGACTTCACCGAGGAGCTGGCGGGTCACGTCCTCGAGCTGATGCCCTCGATCGCCCAGCTGAGGGTGCTGCGGCAATGGTCGGGCCTGTGCGACATCACCCCGGATTTCAGCCCGCTGATGGGCGTCACGCCCGTCGCTGGCTTCTTCGTCGACGTGGGGTGGGGTACCTACGGCTTCAAGGCCGGCCCGGTGGCCGGCGAGGCGATGGCCGAGCTCCTCGCCTCCGGCAAGACCCCGGAGATCATCGCCGGGTTCGACCTGGCCCGCTTTCCCGAGGGCCGCCTGGTGGGCGAGAAGGGCGCCGCAGCGGTGGGTCATTGAGTCCGGCATGATCCTGGTGCCCTGCCCCCACTGTGGGCCGCGCAACGTCTCGGAGTTCCGTCACGTCGGTGAGGCCACCGCACGCCCCGACGCCGCATCGGCCACGCCCGAGCAGTGGCGGGCCTACCTGTACCTCCGCCGCAACCCGGCGGGGTGGACCATCGAGACGTGGTACCACCGCGCTGGGTGCCGGGCGTACTTCGGTGCGGAGCGCCACACGGTCACCAACGAGTTCCGACGGAGCTGGCTGGGCGGGCAACTTCCGCCACTGGCGGGCACCCTCGCCGAGATGGGCGGTGGGGTCGACGCCTCCAGCGCCGAAGGAACGCCCAACCCATGAGCGCCACGCTGCGCCCGGCGAGCTTTCGCCTCGGACCTCAGCCCGGCGAGGTCATCGACCGGACCCAACCGCTGCGCTTCATGTGGGACGGGGCGCCGTACGCGGCCTACGCCGGCGACACCATCGTCTCCGCGTTGGCTGCCGCCGGGGTGCGGACCTTCTCGCGCAGCTTCAAGTACCACCGGCCCCGGGGGATCCTCACCGCCTCCTTCCACGACCCGGGCTGCATCGTGCAGGTGGACGGGGAACCCAACGTCCGAGCGGCCCACCGGCGGGTAGAGGCCGGCATGAACGTCACGCCGCAGAACGTGTGGCCGTCGCTCCGCTTCGATGTTCGCTCGGCCAACCAGGCGGTCGGCCGCTTTCTCACCCCGGGCTTCTACTACAAGACCTTCATCAAGCCGCAGCGTCTCTGGCCGAGCTATCAGAAGGTTCTCAAGCGCTTCGCGACGGGGGGCCGGGTCAGTGCCGACTCGGTGCATGGCTACTTCGACAAGCGGTACGCCCATCCACAGGTGCTGGTGGCGGGCGGCGGCCCGGCGGGGATGGCAGCCGCCATCGCCGCAGCGGAGGCCGGCGCGTCCGTGATGCTCGTGGAGGAGGAGTACGACCTTGGCGGTCACCTGCGCTGGGGAGGGGCCGGAGAGCTGGCGGCCCTGGCCGAGCTCCGGGCAGCAGTGGCCGCGCAGCCCGGGATCGAGGTGCTGACCAACGCGGCGGTCACCGGCCGATACGACGACAACTGGGTGGCGGTTCTACAGCGCGATCTCCCCCAGGCGCGGGAGCGCCTGATCAAGGCCCGGGCCGGGACGCTGATCGTAGCCGCGGGGCTGATCGAGCGCCCCTACATCTTTGGGGGCAACGACACGCCAGGGGTCATGCTGTCCACGGCGGTGAGACGGCTCGTCAACCTCTACGCGGTGCGCCCCGGCGAGCGGGCGGTGGTGTTCAGCGCCAACGCCGACGGCGACGCCGCCGCCGTCGATCTGGCCCGGGCGGGGGTGCAGGTGGCTGCGGTGGTCGACGCCCGCCGCGGCGGCGACGTGGTGCGGGTCCGCGGGGGCAGGTCCGTTGCCGAGGTGGAGCTCGGCGACGGAACCAGGGTGGACTGCGACCTCGTCGTCACCGCGGTGGGGTGGACGGCTCCGAG
>JALZNY010000294.1 GCA_030857525.1 Actinomycetota bacterium | reverse complement strand
GATCGGCTGCGGCTCAAGTCGGCCCGGGTGACCGGCGATGTGATGGGAAAGCTCCACCCCCACGGGGAGGGCGCCATCTACGACGCCCTCGTGCGCATGGCCCAGGCCTTCAGCCTGCGCCACCCCCTCATCGACGGTAAGGGCAACTTCGGCTCTCCCGACCATCCTCCTGCGGCGCAGCGCTACACGGAGTGCCGCCTGGCCACCCTGGCCAACCAGATGCTGGCCGGGATCGACGAGGACACCGTCGACTTCGTCGACAACTACTCGGGGGAGTTCACCGAGCCCTCGGTGCTGCCCAGCCGCTTCCCCAACCTGTTGGTCAACGGCAGCCAGGGCATCGCCGTGGGCATGGCCACCAACATCCCGCCGCACAACCTGGGCGAGGTCATCGACGCGACCACCCACCTGCTCGACCATCCCGAGGCCACCCCCGACGACCTGATGGCCTTCGTCAAGGGTCCCGACTTCCCCACCGGAGCGCTCATCCTCGGCCGGTCGGGAATCATGGACGCCTACCGCACGGGACGGGGCTCGATCCGCATGCGGGCCCGAGCCGAGGTGGTGGAGTCCAAGAAGGGAATGTTCATCGTCGTCACCGAGCTGCCCTACCAGGCCAGCCCGGCCGGCATCTTGATGCGGATCAAGGAGCTGGTCGACGCCCGGGAGCTGGAGGGCATCGCCGACCTCAACGACGAGTCGTCAGGTGACGCCACCAAGCTGGTGGTCAAGCTCAAGCGCGACGCCAACGCCAACGTCGTGCTCAACAACCTGTTCAAACAGACGGCGCTGCAGACCAGCTTCGGCGTGAACATGGTGGCGCTGGTCGACGGCATCCCTCGCACCCTCAACCTGGCCCAGGCGCTGACTGCCTACGTCGACCATCAGATCGAGGTCATCACCCGCCGTACCCGCTTCCGCCTGCGCAAGGCCGAGGCCCGGGCCCACATCGTCGAGGGTCTGCTGCGGGCGCTTGATCTCATCGACGAGATCATCGCCCTCATCCGGGGCTCCGACGATCGGGAGGCGGCCCGGACCGGCCTCATGGCCGACCCCTTCGCGTTCAGCGAGATCCAGGCCAACCACATCCTCGACATGACGCTGTCGCGCCTCACCCGGCTGGGCCGTTCCCAGCTCGAGGAGGAGCTGGCCCAGCTGCGACGCACCATCGCCGAGCTGCAGGCCATCCTGGCCGACGAGGGCCGGCTACGGGCGGTCATCAAGGATGAGCTGGCCGAGGCGCGCCGGGTCTTCGCCACGCCCCGGCGAGCCGAGCTGGCCCTCGACCCCGGCGAGATCGCCGACCTCGAGCTCATCGACGACGAGGAGCTGGTCGTCACCCTGTCGGCCACGGGCTACGTCAAGAGCGTGCACTCCGACGCCTTCCGCAGCCAGGGCCGGGGGGGCCGGGGCGTGCAGGGCACCAAGCTGCGCGACGAGGACTACGTCACCCACATCGTCACCACCACGGCGCACGCCTACCTGTTGTTCTTCTCCAACCGAGGCCGGGTGTACCGCCTGCGGGCGCACGAGATTCCGGTCAAGGAGCGCACGGCCCGGGGCACGGCCATCGTGAACCTGTTGCCGCTGGGTCCCGACGAGCGCATCCAGGCCATCATCGACACCCGCGACTACGAGACCAACCGCTTCTTGTTCTTCGCCACCCGCCAGGGGCAGGTCAAGAAGACCAAGTTCACCGAGTACGACTCGTCGCTGCGGGCCGGGCTCATCGCCATCAACCTCCGTCACGACGATGAGCTGGTGCGGGTGATCCCCACCAACGGCAGCGAGGACATCTTCATGGTGAGCGGGGCGGGGATGACCATCCGCTTCGGCGAGGACGAGGTCCGGGCCATGGGCCGTAGCGCCGGGGGAGTGCGGGGCATGCGCCTGCGTGCGGGCGACGAGGTGGTGTCGTGCGACGTGGCCCGCGACGACGCCGACATCCTGTTGGTCACCGACGCCGGCTACGGCAAGCGCACCAAGCTGGAGCGCTTCAACGCCCAGACCCGGGGCGGCCAGGGGGTCAAGGGCATCAAGCTCACCGCTCGGAGAGGGCGCATCATGGCCGCCTTCATGGTCGGCCTCGACGACGAGATCATCCTCATCGCCACCGGCGGCGTGGTCATCCGTACTGCGGTGCGGGCCATCACCTCCCAGGGTCGCGACGCCACCGGGGTGCGCATCATGGCCCTGTCCGAGGGACAGTCGGTGGCGGCAGTCGCGCCGGTGCTCTCCACCGACGACGAGGCGTCGCCGCCCACGCTGGTGTAGGTTCTCGCCCACCTCGGCGCTCCGGCGCCTTGCTCGCTTCCCCCGAGTGTTGTTGCCGTAGCTCTGGAGGAAGCCATGTCCCCGTTCCGCCCATTCCCGTTCCGCCCGTCGCTTCGGTCAGACCGACAGAGGTGGTCCGAGCGAGGTTCGGTGATCCCCCTGGTTGCCCTGATGGTCGTCGCGGCGGGCGGGCTCTGCCTGGGGCTGGCACGCCTGGGTGGCGACGCGGTGGAAGCGGCGCAGGCCCAGACCGCAGCCGACGCGGCCGCCTTGGCCGGAGCGGCCGAGGACGAGGACGCAGCCAGTGAGGTGGCCGAGGCCAACGGAGCCGAGTTGGTGAGCTTCGTCCAAGAGGGTCTCGAGGTCCAGGTCCAGGCCCGGGTCGGTGGCGCCGAAGCCGTGGCTCGTGCCACCCGGGCGCCGGCGGTGCCGGCGGAGTCCTCAGGGCGCGCTCTCGGATCGCTGCGCCAGCAGCCCTAGA
Source organism: Actinomycetota bacterium (assembly GCA_030857525.1). Taxonomy (GTDB): domain Bacteria; phylum Actinomycetota; class Acidimicrobiia; order Acidimicrobiales; family CADCSY01; genus JADDRA01. The sequence goes on along the minus strand of JALZNY010000294.1, from coordinate 276 downwards.
CTCTCCCTGTGGTCTCCAAGGCGACACGGTCGCTGAACGCGGTGGAAGCCGTCCGTGCGTCGGTGACAGAGAGGGCCCGGCGCGGCGCCGGGGCTGGGCGTACGGGTCAGACGACCGTGCGTGGGGGGCCCAAGGCCAAGCGGCCGCCGGCGCCCAGCCGGTCTAAACCAGCTCCCCGCCCCAAGACGGCGGCCACGACCCCAGGCAGGAGGAAGGCCCCGGTCGAGGTCGGCAAAGGAGGTCGCTCCACCACCGTCGTCCTCACCCGGATCCACC
>JALZNY010000293.1 GCA_030857525.1 Actinomycetota bacterium | reverse complement strand
CCAAGCAGGCCCTGACCGACGCCGGCGTCGCCGTCCGTCCGTTCAACCCGGGGCACCCGGACGGTTAGACGCTCGCCTCCGGGGTCCCCTCGGCACCGCCCTCTCGATTGACGAGCTCCGGCGAGAACGCCGGTAGGCACACGGCCACGTACTGCGCTCCCTCGGGGTCCGGGGTGGAGTACTGCACCCGTTCCCCGACGTGCACGACGACCGCCTGCCCAGCGGTCACGTCGATGTCGCCGTCGGCACTGCTGATGCGCAAACGTCCGGACAGGACGACCGTGAACTCGTCGAAGCGAGGCGCCTGGGCCGGCTCGGTCCACCCTCCCGGGCTGCGCATGGAGGCGATGCTGACCTGCTCGTGACCAGTGGCCAGGCGGCCGACGTGCTCTTGGATCTGCTTGACCTTGTTACCGGCGGCCTCGATCTGGATGGGAGTGGGAAGATGGGTGGGCACGGCCGGCCATGCTAGGAGGATGGCAACGGGGTAGGACGAGGTCGTGACCGACGCCTCTCGCCCGACCGTGCTGTTCGACATCGACGGCACCCTGACCGACACCACCTACCTCCAGGTCCAGGCCTGGAGACGGGCATTCCTCGATCACGGCCTCGACGTCGCCTCAGCCGCCATCCACCGCCACATCGGGATGGGCGCCAGCATGTTGATGGAGGACCTGGTGGGTGAGGCCCGACAGGACGTCAAAGACGCGTGGAGGCGCCACTTCGACGAGCTCAAGCCCGAGATCCGGGCTCTGGCCGGCGCCAAGGAGCTTCTGGTCGAGGTGGCGGGCAGGGGTGGTCAGGTGGTCTTGGCCACCTCGTCGGAGCCCGACGATGTGGAGGCCCTTCTGGCCGCGATCAGCGCCAACGATGCCATCGACGTGGTGACCAGCGCCGGCGACGTCGATGAGGCCAAGCCGTCCCCGGAGGTCTTCCAGGTCGCTCTTCAGCAGGCCGGCGCCCAAGCCTCCTCGGCCGTCGTCGTTGGAGACACCCCGTGGGACGTCGCCGCCGCTCGGCGCGCCGACCTCGGGTGCGTGGGCGTGCGCAGCGGTGGCATCAGCGCCGCCGAGCTGGAGGAGGCGGGAGCCCTGGCGGTCTACGAGGACCCGGCCGACCTCCTCGAGCACCTCGACGACAGTCCGCTCGGCCAGCTCCTCGCCCAAGGCCGACTCCGGTAGGGTGAGGAGGTCACGGGCTGTGGCGCAGCTTGGTTAGCGCGCTTGACTGGGGGTCAAGAGGTCGGGAGTTCAAATCTCCCCAGCCCGACGCAAGAAGTATCCGCCCCATGGCGGCTTCATGGCCCTCCTTGGCGCTTCCGACGTCGGCGAGGCCACCTTCTGCCCCCGCGACGCCAGTCGCTTTGGCCGAGGATCGAGGTTAGGAGGCAGCCCACTCCTCGGCCAGCAAGCCGTAGACCACGACGTCGCACCAGCCCGCCGGTTGCCAGTCCTGGGCCCGCAGGACCCCTTCTCGCACGAAGCCCACCGACTCTGCCACCCGCTGCATGGCGATGTTGGTCGCCAGGGTCTCGGCGCCCAGCCGGTGGAGCCCCCGTAGCCGGAACGAGTAGTCGCACAGGGCGGCGAGCGCTTCCCTGCCGTAGCCGGCGCCCCTCGCCTCGGGCATGAGGGTCACGGCGACGTCGGCCCGGCGGTTGTGCAGGTCGATCCCGGAGAGGGCGGCGACGCCGGCCGCCTGGCCGTCGGCCTCCACCACGAGCAGCAGCGTGGTGGCGTTGGAGCCGTCGAGCGCGGCCTCCAGCCGCCGGGCCTTGTGGGCCTGGGACTCCGGCACGTAGGGCCGGCTCTGGGCGAGGAGCCAGGTGTCGACGTCGTCCCAGAGGCGCTGGAGGAACCCGGTGTCATCGGGGGTAGCGGCCCGCAGTAGCACCCGCCCCGCTCGCAGCACCGCCCCACGCTAGCTGGTGCCCGAGCGCGAGAGAGCCCGGCTCGTACGGGACGGGCCGGGCTCTCGACGCGTTGTGCTGCTATGAGCGCGAATCGCTCAGGGTGTCGGCGGGGGAGGAACCGTTCCCGTGCCCCCGTTGGCGGCCACTCAGGCCTGGTTCACGGTGCCGAACCGGTTCCCTGCCCAGCGGTTGTTGTCTCATGTTGTCGCGGGCGGTGACGGCCCGGATGGTGTTTCCGGAGCCGCCCTCGATGGCCACGCCGGCGTCGAAGCCGCTGACCGTGCCGTTCTGCACGGTTACCCCGGTGACGTTGACCAGGCGGAATGCCCACGGTCTCCTCGGGCCCGTTGGCGACGAAGACGGGGTGACGTTAAGGAAGGTGGCACCAACCGACAAGTAGCAGTTTCCTGTCGATCCGGCCCCCGCCCCTAGTCGGCCTGCCGCAGGTAGTCGTGGCGTCGGCCCGACTCGTCGACGTGGTGGTGCTCGGCGAAGGCACTGGCGGCCTCGACCGCCTTGATGCCCTTGCGGTAGGTGGTGACGTCAAAGCCCGCCTCCACCAACTCGGCGAAGAGCTTCGGGCTCCACCCGCCCCGGTCGAAGAGGATGGTCGGCTTGGCCTCGGGCCTCACCAGGGAGCGCACCTCGTCGGCCACCCGGCGCAGCTCTCCCACCAGGGAGTTGCCCGGCTCCTCGCACCACACCAACACGACGTCGCCCCGGGCGTCGCAGACCCAGGTGTCGACCGCCGCGGGCATGGACAGGCGCATGCGGGCCACATGGGCCTTTCGCACGTCGGCGTCGCCGTGGTAGGCCCGCACATGTCCGTCCACGTAGAAGATGCCGGCCGCCTCGGGATGGGCCGCCACGTGGCGAGCGGCAAGAGCCTCGAGCAGGGCCGGCGACGATCCCGCTGTGGCGAGGGTGGCCATGAGCTACCGCTACACGGTCAAGGCCGTCGACGCCGCCGGCAACGTGAGCGCCGAGTCCGTCATCGCCCACGTCACGACGCCAGGCGGGACTGGCGGCGGCCAGCCCACCTTCCGATCGGCCAGCACCGCCGATGCCGCGGGCCCCCGCGTCGCCATCCCCACCCCCGAGGGCACGACCGAGGGCGACGTCTT
>JALZNY010000292.1 GCA_030857525.1 Actinomycetota bacterium | reverse complement strand
GTCGACGTCGCCGCTGCCGATCAGGGCGACGAGCGCAGCCACTCCCCCACCTGCGTCGCCGGGCACGACCTGGAGGGTGTGCCCATCCAGCACGGGCACCAGCTGGCGAAGGAAGGCGTCGTCGGTGGGCCGGGCCGACAGGCAGACCCGCAGCCCGACCAACGGCGTCGGCTCCGACGAGGGCCGGAGCACGTGACCGCGCAGTCCGGCCAGGAGGTTGACCACGCCCCCGTGCTCGATGACCACGCCGTGGGGCACGGCCGAAGGCCCGCTGCCGTAGAAGACGAGGGCGACATCGGCGTCGACGCCGGCTTCGGGGTCGGTGACCAGAGGCGCCCGGCTGGGGCCGTCGTCGTCCACCACCACAGTGGCCAGGCCCTCCAGCTCCGAAGGACCGAGGCGGCCCTGGGTCACCACCACGCCAAGCGATGCCCGCACGATGATCTGCCGGTGGCGGGCGTCGGTGTCCTCGGCATCGAGGGCTACGTAGCCGGCGCCCGCCTTCCAGATTGCCAGCACCGCCACCACGGCGTCGGTCGAGGTCGCCATGCAGAGTCCGACGAGGTCGCCCCGCCCCACCCCCAGCCGTCGGAGCCGATCGGCCAGCACCTGGGCCCGAGAGGCGAGCTGCTCGTAGGTGAGGCTCTGGCCGCCATCGTGCACCGCCAGGCGTGAGGGCGTCCGGCTGGCTTGGGCCTGGAAGATCTCATGCGCTCGATCGCCGGGAACCTGGGCATCGATGTCGGCGCCCCGTCCCACCAGCTCGGCCTGGTGGCGGTCGTCCAGCAGGCGGTCGTCCAGCAGGCGCAGCTCCGACATCCGGCGCTCGGGGTGGGCCACGATGTCAGCCAGCAGGGTCTCGAAGGTGGCCAGGAGCCGCTTCACGCTGGGCCCGTGGAAGGCGCCCCGAGCAGAGAGGGAGACACCGGCGCCCTCTTCGATGACCGACAGGATCAGGAACGTCCCCAGGTAGAGGCCCGCCCCCCAGGGGGTGGCCCCGGTGTCGGATCGATCGTCGTCGCCGGCGCTGAAGTGGGTGCGGGTGGTGGTGGCGCTGGTCTGGTAGCCGCTGGTCGTCAACCCCGGCAGGACGAGATCGTCGGTCTGGGGGGTGACCCCCTGGAGCATCACCACCGGGTGGGGGACCAGGCCGTGCACCGCCGCGGCTGAGCTCAGCGACCGTTGCAACACCGTCTCGAAGGGAAGGTCCTGATGTGCCAGCGCGCCCAGGAGGGCGGTGCGAACCCGCGGAAGGAGCTCCACGAAGGTGGGGTCGCCGACGCCAGAGAGGCGAACCAGGACCTTCTTGGTGAAGCATCCGACCATCTGCTCCAGCTCACGTCGGTTACGGTTCGCCACCACGGTGGCCAACAGCAGCTCCTCCTGGCCGGTCCAGCGCTGGAGAAGGGCCTGGAAGGCTGCCGTCATGGTCATGAACAGGGTGGTCCGCTCCCGCCGGGCCAGCGCCCGCAACTGGGTCGCCAGCTCAGGAGGGAGCTCGAGCGAGACGGGTTCGGCACTGGCTTGGGGAGCGCCCTGGGGACGGTCGGGATCGTCGATGGGCAGCTGCAGGCACAGCGGCGCTCCGGCCAGCTCGTCCTTCCACCAGGACAGCTCGACCGCACCTGCCGGTCCCTCCATCCGGCGGTGCTGCGCCCGGGAGAGGTCCCCGAACGACAGCGGGAGGTCCTCCAACGGCGACGGCCGACCAGCCAGGAAGGCGGCGTAGAGGGCCGAGAGCTCTCGGCGAAAGACGCTGACCGACCAGTCGTCGTACACGCTGTGGTGGACCCGGAAGGCCACCAGGTGGTCCCTCGGGCCGAGGCGAACCAGGTGGGCCTCGAACAAGGGCCCTTCGACCAGGTCGAAGGGCCAGCGCAGGTCACCCAGCAGCATCGCCACCTCGGCCTCCTGGGCGTGGGCCGAGCTCCCCAGGTCATGTCGAACCAGGCGCAGGTCGACCGGCGAGACGATCTGGACGAGCCGCCCGGCCTGCATCTCGAAGGTGGTGCGGAGCGGCTCGTGACGGCGGACGATCTCGATCAGGGCCCGCTCGAGCACCTCGACGTCGAGGGGGCCGTGATAGCGACGCACGAGCGGGGGGAGGTTCTGCGATCCGGGGACAAACTGCTCGTGCCACAACATCCCTTCCTGGGAGAAGGCGACCGGGGCATGGACCCGCCTGTTCTGGCCCGACTCCCCGCGCCTCCGCTCCCCCGCGTCGCCGGGGGCCGACACCGTTCGAGCCAGGCTCAGCACCGAGGCTCGGGGCAAGGCGGCACCCAGGCGGGCGAGCAAGGCCGGGGAGGCCTTTCCGGTGAGGAGGACGAGGTGGACGAGAGAGGAGAGGTCGTGGCCATCGAGGACGCCGGAGTCGAGGACGCCGGAGTCGAGGATGAAGCCGGCCGCCGACGGGCCCAGGCTCCAACGGGCGGCGCCGTGCTCGGCGGCCAGGGCGCAGAATGCGTCAGGGGCGAAGGAGACCAGGGTGACCACGGCCCCCGGGCTCGGCCCCAGAGGGATCCACAGGGCCCTCCTGGCCCCCTCACTTCCACACGGGAAGGCATGGAGGAACGGGGTGCCGCCGAGGCCAGGCGAAGCGGCGTCGACCATCACCAGGTCGGACAGGATGTCGCCATGGCCGTGGCGGGTCACTTGGAGCGATCGCAGTGGCCCCGACCGGTAGGAGAGCTCGACCGGCTTCCCCGGTGAGGACGGGCCCGAACGCTGCCTCCCGTCGTGGCCGTCCTCCAGCTCGCCCACCGATCCGAACCAGGCCAGGGTCCCGGCCAAACCCGTGGGCGGGACCAACTTGGCCGATCCGACCACGATCGACGCTCCGCAATGGGCGATGATGCGGCCCAGGGAGCCCTGGGAGTGCTGAGGGCCGAGGGAAACAAGGACGGGGACGGCGCCAGCCTGGTGAACTCCGGCATAGGCGACGGCGAAGTCGCACCAGTTGCGAGCCTCGAACGACAGGACGACCCGGTCGTCGGGCCTCACCCCCCGCTCGAGGAGACCCTGTGACAAGGCCTCA
>JALZNY010000291.1 GCA_030857525.1 Actinomycetota bacterium | reverse complement strand
AGCGTTGAGACGGTAGCGCCCGCCGAGCACGCGGCCGATTTGCTCCGTCAGTCTTGACGTGGCCACGTCCCGAGGGTATCCCCACCGGGGTCTCAGATCGTGGCAACCCCCAACTGGTGGATTTCCGCCGGGGTCGCCGGGGTGCCAGGATCGCCGCGTGCGGCGCGAGGTGGTGGATGAGCTGGAGGCCTTCATCGCTTCCGAGGGCCTGTGGGACGCCGAGGCGCTCGGGACCATGGTGACCAGCCTCGAGGCCGAGGACGACCGGGTGAGCGCCTTGGTCGCCGCCAACTTGAAGTCGGTGTTGGCGCGCATCCAGCGGGAGCCCGTCTCGATCCACCTCAGCGCCGACATCGAGGGCGTCGTCTACCCCCGGCTGTGGAAGGTGATGGAGGGCGTCTGGGACGACCTCCCCGAAGCCGAGCTACGGACGCGTGCCTCTGGGCTCGACGCTCGGCTGGCGCCCCTCCTGGAGACCTCCTCGTGATCAACGCCCGCAAGATCGCCGTCGGGGTGCTCTTGGTGGGGGCGCTGGGGGCGTTCGTGTACGCCTTCTCCCTGGGCCGGGGCACCACCGACGAGATCGCCACCACGGGCTCGGTGGAGCAACTCGTACCGCCCCAAGGTGCGCAGGTGCTGCGCCAGAGCGAGATCGGCATCGACCTGGCGCCCGAGTGGACCGGCGTCCTGCAGATCAACGGCATCGAGATCCCCGAGGACCAGCTGCGCCGGGTTCCGGCCCAGAACCAGGTCTTCTTCACCCCGGGGCCAGGACGAGAGATCGAGGAGCTGCCCCCCGGCCAGGTCGATGTCGTGGCCTTGATCTGGCGGCCGGTGGCCGGCGAGTCCCGCGACGACGCCGACACCGTCCGCTGGACGTTCTCTGTGGCGTAACCCCTCGCGGCCGAACCAGAGGATCAGGGAGTAGCGGGAAGCTCGCCGGTCTCCAGTAGGTGCTCGAAGGCGGCTTGGTCGAGGACGGGGATGCCCAGTTCGGTGGCCCGGGTCAGCTTGGCCTGGCCCGGTTCGGCCCCGGCCACCACGGCGGTGGTCTTGGCCGACACGCTGCCCGGCGACTTGCCCCCCCTGGTCTTGATGGCTTCCTCGGCCGCCTCCCGGCTGTAGTCGGGCAGTGTCCCGGTAACCACCACCGAGCGCCCGGCCAACACCTGGGGCAGGGCGGGCACCTCGACCCGGCCGAAGTCGACCCCCGCCGAGCGCAGCTTTCCCACCACCTCCCGGTTGCGCTCCAGGGCGAAGAACCCGGCCACGCTGGCCGCGATCACCGGTCCCACCCCGTCGGTGGCGGCCAGCTCCTCCTCGGTGGCGGCCTCGATGCGGTCGAGGGTGCCGAAGGCCCGGGCCAGCACCTCGGCCCCGGCCGGTCCCAGATGGCGGATGTTGAGGGAGAACAGCAGGTTGGCCAGCGGACGGGTCCGGGAGGCGTCGATGGCGGCGATGAGGTTGCGGGCCGAGATGTCGGCAAAGCGGTCGAGTGCTCCCACGTCGTCGAGGGTGAGGCGGTACAGGTCGCCGGGGTCGGCCACCAGGCCGGCGTCGAGGAGCACGACGGCGGTCCGCTCCCCCAGGCCCTCGATGTCCATCGCCCCCCGCGAGGCGAAGTGCTCGATGCGGGCCCGGCGCTGCGACGGACAGTCGACATTGCGACAAAACGTGTCGCTCTCGCCCTCCAGTCGCTGGAGGGGCTGGCCGCACCGAGGGCAGTCGACCGGGAAGGCCCACGGCGCCAAACCCTCGCGGCGATCGGACAGCACCGGCTTGACCACCTCGGGGATGACATCACCCGCCTTGCGCACGATGACGGTGTCGCCGGGGCGTACGTCCTTGGCCCGCACCTGGTCCTCGTTGTGCAGTGTGGCCTGGGAGACGGTCGAGCCGCCTACGAACACGGGCTCGAGCTGGGCGAAGGGCGTGGCCTTACCGGTGCGCCCGATCGACACCATGATCCCGACCAGGCGGGTAGTGCGCTCCTCGGGGGGGAACTTGTAGGCGATGGCCCAGCGGGGGGCCTTGGAGGTGGTCCCCAGCTCACCCCGCAAGGCCAGGTCGTCGACCTTGACCACCACGCCGTCGATCTCGTAGTCGAGGTCGTGGCGGTGCTCGAGCCAGTACCGGCACCGCTCGTGGACCTGGTCGAGGTCGGAGACGGTACGGATCTCGGGGTTCACGGGCAGTCCCAGCGAGGCCAGCAGCTCGAGCGTCTCGGTGTGGGTGCGCAGCGGCGGCCCGCCCTCGATGGCCCCGAGCTGGTAGGTGAACAGCGAGAGGTCGCGGCTGGCGGTGATCGAGGCGTCCTTCTGGCGCAGTGATCCGGCCGCCGAGTTGCGGGGGTTGGCGAACAGGCGGGCGCCCGTCTCGCCCTGACGCCGGTTGAGCGCCTCGAAGGCCGACACTGGCATATACACCTCGCCCCGCACCTCGAGCAGCTCGGGCACGTCGCCGTCGAGATGGTCCACGTCGAGGTGGTCCACGTCGAGACGATCAGGAACGGCGGCGATGGTGCGCACGTTGTCGGTGACGTCCTCGCCCACCCGCCCGTTGCCCCGGGTGGCGGCCCGGGTGAAGCGGCCCTCCTCGTAGCGCAACGACATGGCCACGCCGTCGATCTTGAGCTCGCACACGAAGGAGGACGACTGCGCCACCCTCCGGGTGAGACGGTCGCCCCAGGCCTGGAGCTCCTCGAAGCTGAACGCGTTCTCGAGCGACATCATGGGCACCAGGTGCTCGACGGGGGCGAACTGGACCGACGGGGACGTCCCTATCTGCTGGGTGGGCGAGTCGGCGGTGACCAGCTCGGGGTGGGCGTCCTCCAGCGCCCGCAAGCGGCGGACGAGTGCGTCGTACTCGGCGTCGGAGATCTCGGGATCGTCGAGGGCGTGGTAGCGCTCGTTGTGGTGGGCGACCTCGGCCCGTAGGCGAGCCGCCTCCTCGGCCGGGCGCTCCATCGCCGGGGAGGGTACCGCTCCCAAACCCTCGCTTGGGGCAGGCTGCACGGGTGAAGCTGAAGCCGACCGACGT
>JALZNY010000037.1 GCA_030857525.1 Actinomycetota bacterium | reverse complement strand
CACGCCCCTCATCATCAGCGGACGGGTGGCCGACGCGGTGCAGCTCTACTACAAGTTCGCCAGCATCGTGCGGGGCCTCAAGCGCGACGTCGACTACGACGTCGACGAGGAGAAGCGCCACGTGGCCCCCTTCGACGAGGGCATCGAGAAGGTCGAGTCGGCGCTCGGGGTCGAGAACCTCTACGACGAGCTGTCCCAGAACCTGGTCCACCAGATGCAGGTCGCCCTCAAGGCCAAGGAGCTCTACCACCGCGACAAGGACTACATCGTCACCAACGGCGAGGTGAAGATCGTCGACGAGTTCACCGGTCGCATCCTCGACGGCCGACGCTGGTCCGAGGGTCTGCACCAGGCCGTCGAGGCCAAGGAGGGGGTGAAGATCAAGGAGGAGAACCAGACCTTGGCCACCATCACCCTCCAGAACTACTTCCGGCTGTACGACAAGCTGGCCGGGATGACGGGCACGGCGGTGACCGAGGCGGCCGAGTTCGCCAGCACCTACGGCCTGGCCGTGGTGCCCATCCCCACCAACGTCGCCGTGGTGCGGGCCGATGAGGGTGACCTCATCTACAAGACCGAGGAGGCCAAGTACGACGCCGTGGTCGAGGACCTCGCCGAGCGCTACGAGGCCGGCCAGCCCGTGCTCGTGGGCACCGTGTCGGTGGCCAAGTCCGAGCGGCTCGACGACCTGCTCACCAAGCGAGGGATCCCCCATGAGGTCCTCAACGCCAAGCAGCACACCCGAGAGGCCGAGATCGTCGTCCAGGCCGGGCGCCTGCACGCGGTCACGGTGGCCACCAACATGGCCGGTCGAGGCGTCGACATCATCCTCGGCGGCAACCCCGAGGGGCTGGCCAACCGCCAGGTGCGAGCCGAGGGCCTCGACCCCGAAGACGACGAGGGCAAGGCCCGCTACCGGACGCTGCTCGAGACCCACAAGGCGGTGTGCGAGGCCGAGGGCGACAAGGTCCGCCAGCTCGGGGGGCTCTACGTGCTCGGAACCGAGCGCCACGAGAGCCGTCGCATCGACAACCAGCTGCGGGGGCGTTCGGGTCGCCAGGGCGACCCGGGCGAGAGTCGGTTCTACCTCTCGCTCGAAGACGACCTCATGCGCCTGTTCGCCACCGGGGCCATGAACTGGGTCATGGGCAGGGCCCTGCCCGACGACGTGCCCATCGAGGCCAAGATGGTGACCAAGGCCATCGAGCGGGCCCAGACCACGGTGGAGGCCCGCAACGCCGAGATCCGCAAGAACGTGCTCAAGTACGACGAGGTCATGAACGAGCAGCGCAAGGTGATCTACCGGCGCCGCAACCAGATCCTCGAAGGCCACGACCTGCGCGACGAGGCCCTCGACAGCCTGCACAGCGCCCTCGAAGGTGTCGTGCGCACGGCCTGTCTCTCCCAGGATCCCGAGGAGTGGGACCTCGAGGCGCTGGTCACCCAGCTCGGGGAGTACTACCCGACGCGCTTCACCGTCGAGGACCTGGCCAAGACCGACGCGGTCGATGAGATCGTCGAATCGGTGGTGGCCGAGGGGCTGGCCCACTACGAGGAGCGCGAGGCCGAGTTCGGGCCCGAAACCATGCGCCAGGTGGAGCGCCAGGTCATGCTGCGGGTGATCGACACCCGCTGGCGGGAGCACCTCTACGAGATGGACTACCTCCAAGAGGGCATCCATCTCCGGGCCATGGGCCAAAAGGACCCCCTGGTCGAGTGGCAGCGCGAGGGCTTCGGCATGTTCTCGGCCATGGTCGATGCCATCGCCGAGGATTTCGTGAAGTACGTGATGCACCTCCAGGTGGTGCGGGAGCCGCCCCCCGAGGCGCTGGAGGTGCGCAACGTCGAGTACTCCGCCCCCGAGGATCCGTCCCAGGGGACCAAGGGCATGCAGGCGGCGGCCGTGGCCGAAGCCCAAGCCCAGGGCCAGGCTCCGCCTGAGCCTGAGGAGCCCGAGACGATGGCTCCGGTGGTCAGGTCGGCCGAGGAGAAGCTGGGGCGCAACGAGGTCTGCCACTGCGGCAGTGGCAAGAAGTTCAAGCACTGCCACGGCCGGCAATAACCCCGGATCGGGCGAGACGTGCGCGACTTCTCTGACGACCTGACCCTGCTGGCCAAGCGCGTCGCCGAGGCCGAGGCCTACCTCACCATCGCGGCCGGGCGCCAGCGGGCGGCCGCGCTCGAGGCCGAGGTGACCCGTCCCGACCTGTGGGACGACCCCGAGCAGGCTCGACGGGTGACCACTGAGCTCGAGCACGTCCGGCGCGACGTCGAGCTCTACGACCGCCTGGTCAGCGACCTCGACGACACCCGCACGCTCGATCAACTGGGACGTGAGGAGAGCGACCCGTCGTTCGAGGCCGAGGTCGCCGTCGCGCTGGAAGGTCTGGGGAGGCGGCTCGACGAGCTGGAGCTTCGCTCGCTCTTCACCGGCGACCACGACGAGCGCGACGCCATCGTGGAGATCCACGCCGGCGAGGGGGGGACCGACGCCCAGGACTGGGCCGAGATGCTGGTGTTCATGTACCAGGCTTGGGCCGAACGCCGGGGCCTGGCCACCGAGGTCGACGAAGCGTCACCGGGCAAGGAGGCGGGCCTGCTGTCGGCCACCTTGATCGTCAAGGGGCGCTACGCCTACGGGCTGTTGCGCTCCGAGCAGGGGGTGCACCGCCTGGTGAGGATGTCGCCCTTCGACGCCGCCTCCCGCCGCCAGACCAGCTTCGCCTCCGTCGACGTCACCCCGTTCCTGGAGGACACCTCCGCGCAGGTGCAGATCGACGAGAAGGATCTGCGCATCGACACCTACCGCTCGTCGGGCGCGGGCGGCCAGCACGTCAACGTGACCGACTCGGCCGTGCGTCTCACGCATCTGCCCACCGGGCTCATCACCTCGTGCCAGAACCAGCGCAGTCAGCACCAGAACAAGGCGCGGGCCATGCAGATCCTCGGAGCCAAGTTGGCCGAGCACCACCGCGAGGCCCATCAGCGCGAGCTTCACGCCATCTCCGGCTCCTCATCGCAGGCGGCCATGGGCAACCAGATCCGCTCCTACGTGCTGCACCCCTACCAACTCGTCAAGGACCTGCGCACCGGGGAGGAGACCGGCAACGTGGCCGCCGTGCTCGACGGCGCCCTCGACGAGTTCATGGAGGCGTTCCTGCGCGAAGAGCGGGGCCGGGTCGACGACGAGTAAGGCCGACGACGAGTGAGGTCGACGGCGGCGGCCGCAGCGGGACCGTCGTTGGACGGACAGATTCAGACGGGCCAGTCGAGCTCGGCGGCCAGCTCCTCGGCGGACACGCCGAGCAGGGAGCTGCCCGGCGCCGGCTCGAAGCTCCCGTCGCCCCGGGTGAACCACTCGACCGTCCGGCCCCGGGGGTCGACGATCAGCAGCTCCTCGACCCCGGCGTCGAAGTAGAAGTCGAGCTTGCGGCGGGACTCGTCGCCGGGGGAGACGACTTCGACGACGATGGCTGCCGTGGGGTTGTAGAGGGCCGGCCGGGCACTGCGAAGGTAGGCCCCATCGGGAACCCGGAAGTCGCCGGCCTTACCGATGTTGAGCGGGCCGCTGCCATGGAGTCCGGCGGCCCGGACACGAGGGCCGAGGACTATATGGAGCTGGTAGTCGGTGCGGCCGTGCGGGCCATCGGGACCGGGGACCACGTGGTACACACCCTCCCACACCTCGTCGAAGCGGTCCTGGCCGAGGGCCCGGCGCTGCTTCAGCCAGTCCTCGACGACGTCAGGCGCATCAGCAAAGACGACAGTCGCCATGGACGAGAAGATTAGTCCCTGGGAACGTGCTGGCGACGCCGGCTACGACATGAGCAACTTCACGACCGCGTCGACGTCGCAGAGGTCGTCCAGCACGGCATCGGCGCCGAGCGCGTGCAACTCCTCGACGGGAGTGTGGCCGGTGCCTACCAGGGCACAGCGGACGCCGCCGGCCCGGGCACAGGCGAGGTCGTTGGGGGTGTCGCCCACCACCCACACGTCCTCGGGCGTGCCTGCCCATCCCCGCTGCTCGGCCGCTCGTCGCAGCGCCACCGGTACCAGGGCCGGGCGGTCCCGATCGTCGCTGCCGAAGGCGCCGATCTCGACGTCGAGCCAGCGCTCGAGGTCGAAGGCGGCCAGCTTGGTGGCGGCGTTGACGGCGGTGTTGCCGGTGAGGACCGTCTGGGCCACCCTGGGGTCGGCATCGAGGGCAGCCAGCACCTCGGCCGCGCCCGGCAGCACCCGGCCCCGCTCCCGGATCAGCTCGACGGCTGCAGCCAGCTCCGCCTCCATCCGTTCCATGACCAAGGGCAGGTGGTCCTCACCCTCGCGGGCGTCGATGCCCATCCCGGCCAGGATCTCCAAGGCGATCTGGGGGTCGGTCTTGCCTCCCATCACCACCCCGTGCTCACCGGGATGGCTTCCCACGGCATGCTCCACGGCGAGGGCGAAGACGTCCTTGGCTACCTCGCCGGCCCGGATCAGGGTCCCGTCGATGTCCCACAGCACCAGGCGTTCGAGCACGGCTCCGACCGTAGCGGCCAGGTCGGGCCGGCCGGCTGGCCCTTGTGCGCGTTCCGGCGGCGCCGGGGTGCGAAGCTGGGGTAGGCGGTGGCCCGACGGGGACTGCAACGATGGCTGCGACGATGGGGAAGGGGGACCGTGAGCACGACCACAACCTCGACCACCACGACAGCGGTCGACGCACCCGACCACCCCGCGTCCAACCGGGCCTGGTGGTTCCCCCTCGTCGTGTTCGTCGCCGTCAGCGCGGCCCTGGTCGTCGTGGTGTGGGCGACCGGGCAGTACCTCCCTCGGTGGTCGGGCGCCGGTCCGCCCGACCCCGCCATCCCGGCTGGCTCCTGGCTCGAGGGGTGGGTCCGCTGGGATGCCGGCTGGTACCTGGCCATCGCCAACGACGGCTACTTCTACCTGCCGGGGAGCCAGTCGTCGATCGCCTTCTTCCCCGCCTACCCGCTCGCCCTGCGGGCCGTCGACTGGGTGGTCGGCGACCCCTTCGTGGCCGGCATGCTCGTGACCTGGGTCTGCGGCCTCGGGGTGGCGGTCCTGTTCTGGCGGTGGTGCCGTCCCCGGCTGAGCCCCACCGCGGCCAGCACCGCCCTGGTGCTGCTCCTGGTGTTTCCCTACGCCTGGTTCTTCCACCTCAGCATCTACGCCGACGCCCTGTTCATCGTCGCCGTCCTGGGCGCGTTCAGCCTGCTCGACGACGACCACCCGTGGCTGGCCGGGTTGGTGGGCGCCCTGGCCACCGCCGCCCGCCCCGTCGGCATCGCCGTGGCCATCGGCCTGACGGTGCGGGCCCTGGAACGACGAGGCGCACTCAAGATCTTCGAGGGGAGGCGCATCCGCCTGCCTCTCGGCCTGCGGCGTGAGCGCCTGCGCCCGACCGACGCCGGCGTCCTGGTCTCGCTCGGCGGGCTGGGGGCGTACTGCGCCTACCTGGCCGTGCGCTTCGGTGACCCGCTGGCCTTCGCCGCCGTTCAGGCCGCCCCGGGCTGGGAGCAGGAGGCGGGCCTGCGTACCTGGCTCAAGGTGTCCTTTCTGGGAGAGCTCGTGCGAGGCGACCCCCAGGTCGCCGTCCGCCTGGCCATCCAGGCCGCCTTCACCCTGGGCGCACTGGTGCTGGTGCCCTTCGTGGTCCGGCGCTTCGGCTGGGGCTATGCCGCCTACTCCCTCGCCATCGTGGCCCTGCCCGCCATCTCGACCAAGGACTTTCAGGGGATGGGGCGCTATCTGCTGGCCGCCTTCCCCCTCTTCGCCGTGGCTGGTGACCTGCTCGACGGACGGCCCCGGCTCCGGGTGGCGGTGGTGGTGGCCAGCGCCACCGGCCTGGTGTTGGCCACCTCGCTGTCGGCCCGCGGCTATTACCTGACCTGATGGACTACCTGACCTGATGGCACCGTCCCCGTCCGCCCCCAACTTCGAGCGCCTGACCCTCTTCTTCCCCATGTGGAACGAGGAGCTGACCCTGGCCCGTACCGTCGCCGCCGCCCATGAGATCGGAGGCGACCTCGTTGCCAGCGGCGAGATTGGCTCCTATGAGATCCTCATCGTCGACGACGCCTCCACCGACACCACCGGGGCCCTGGCCGACAAAGCCGCCCACGACGACCACCGCATACGGGTCGTCCACCACCAGCGGAACCGCAAGCTCGGGGGCAGCGTCAAGACCGGCCTGGCCGAGGCCGACGGGTCGCTGGTGCTCTACACCGACGCCGACATGCCCTTCGACCTGGCCGACCTGGCCAAGGCCGTGCGTCTCCTGCGCGTCTACGACGCCGACATCGTCAGCGCCTACCGGTTCGACCGCACCGGGGAGGGGTGGCGTCGGGCGGTCTACTCCTTCGTCTACAACCTCCTCGTGCGCTCGGCGCTGGGGCTGTCGGTGCGCGACGTGAACTTCGCCTTCAAGCTCGTGCGCCGTGAGGTGCTCGATCACGTCGAGCTGCACAGCGAGGGATCGTTCATCGACGCTGAGCTCCTGGGTCGAGCCAAGCACCTCGGGTTCCACATCATCCAGTTCGGTGTCGATTTCTTCCCTCGTAGCCGGGGCATCTCCACGCTGTCGTCACCCTCGGTCATCCTGCGCATAGTTCGGGAGATGACAACGCTGCTTCCCGCCATCCGGGCCCTCGAACCGCTTCCCCCCGAGGTGCGTCGGCCCGATCGCCGCGGCGAGGGGGACGAATGACCGGTCGCCTCCTCATCGTCAACGCCGACGACTACGGCCTCACCCCCGGGGTCTCCCGGGGGATCCTCCGGGCCCATCGGGAGGGGATCGTGACCAGCACGTCGGTGCTGGCCCTGGCCCCGGCGTTCAACTCCACCGCGGCGTGGCTGGGCGACGTCCCCTCGCTCGGGGTCGGCGTGCACCTGGCCGCGGTGGGGGAGGACCCACCCCTGCTAAGCGCAGCCGAGGTTCCCACGCTTGTCGATGGGCGGGGTCACCTGGCCTCCTCCTGGCGCCAGTTCCTGCCCCGGGCCGCAGCCCGGCGCATCGACCCCGACGACCTGGCCCGGGAGTTCGCCGCCCAGGCCGAGTCCGCCGCCGGCGCCGGATTGGTCGTCGGCCACCTCGACACCCACCAGCACCTGCACCTGTGGCCCCTGGTCCGGGGCGTGGTGCTCGACCTGGCCCAGCGCCTGGGGGTGGGCATGCGCGTCACCCGCTCGGCGGCCCGGTCCCCGGTGGGGGTCACCGTGCGCCACCTGGCTCGGAACCTGGCGGGCGAGGCCCGGGTCCGGGGCATCGCCTTCCCCGAAGCCTCCGTCGGGCTCGACGAGGCCGGCGCGCTCGACCAGGCCGCGCTGGTGGGCGCCCTGGGCCGGTTGGCTGCCAGCGGAGCCTCCTCGGCCGAGGTGGGCTCCCACCCCGGCGACGGCGACGACCCCGACCGTCGTCGCTACCGCTGGGCCTACCGTTGGGAGGAGGAGCTGGCCGCGCTCACCTCGCCGGCGGCCCGGCGATCGGTGGACCAGGGTGGCTTCGTGCTCGGCACCTACGCCGACCTGCTGACGGCGGGTCACCCCTCCTGAACGGCCCTCGCCCGAACGACTCGCGCCTGAGCAGCCGGCGCCGGGTTGGCCGTCGACTCCTCGGGCTGTACCGGCATTCGTCGCCCGGGGTGCGGCTGCACACGGCGCTGCGGTGGGCGACCTGCCCGTTCCCGGCGGTGGAGGCGGTCGTCCCCCACGAGGGACGAATCCTGGAGGTGGGCTGTGGCCACGGGCTCCTGTCGCTCTTCCTGGCCCTTTCCGCCCCCGAGCGACAGGTGCAGGGGGTGGACGTCGACCCCGCCAAGGTCCACGCCGCCCAGGTGGCGGCGGGACAGCTCGCCCCCGGAGCGAACGTGTCGTTCGCCGTGGTGGCGCCGGGGTGGCGACCCGAACAGCCGGTGGACGCCGTGGTCATCGCCGACGTGTTGTACCTGCTGGAGCCGGCCGAGCAGCGTCGCCTCCTGGCTGCCTGCGCTCTCGGCCTGGGCCCGGGCGGGGTGCTGGTGGTCAAGGAGGTGGCGACCGAGCCAGGCTGGAAGTTCCGCTGGAACCGCTTGCAGGAGACCCTGTCGACCCGGGTGCTGGGCATCACCGCAGGAGGAGGAGGCTTGCACTTCGTCCCGCCGGCGACCATGGCCGGCTGGCTGGAGGAGCAAGACCTCGCCGTCGAGCTCCGACCGGTCGACCGGGGCTACCCCTGGCCCCACCACCTGCTGGTCGCCCGGCGATGACCGGTGGTGCCCGCCCTGCCGCGGTCGTGTGAGCAGGCTTTGGTACCCTGGCTGGGTCGCCCACCGCCAGGGCGGCCACCGGATCCGGTCGCACGGGTGCCGGTCGTCCCTCTGCCGATGCCGAGGTCCTCGTGATCAAGCTCGACAACGTGAGCAAGCTCTACAAGAGCGACGTCGTAGCCCTGCGCAACGCCTCGGCCGACATCAACAAGGGCGAGTTCGTGTTCCTGGTGGGGCCCTCGGGCTCGGGCAAGTCCACCTTCATCCGCCTGCTCAACAAGGAGGAGGAGCCCGACGGGGGCCGGATCTGGGTGGCGGGCAAGGACATCGCCCAGCTCAGCCCCTGGAAGGTGCCCTTCCTCCGCCGCAACATCGGCTGCATCTTCCAGGACTTCAAGCTCCTGCCCACTCGCAACGTGTACGAGAACGTGGCCTTTGCCCTGGAGGTGATCGGGCGACCCCGCCACGTCATCCACTCCCAGGTCCCGGCCATCCTCGAGCTGGTGGGTCTGGGCAAGAAGTTCAAGAACCTCCCCCATGAGCTCTCCGGTGGCGAGCAGCAGAGGGTGTCGATAGCTCGGGCCTTCGTGAACCGCCCGTTGATCCTCCTGGCCGACGAGCCCACCGGCAACCTCGATCCCACCACGTCAGTGGGCATCATGCGCCTGCTCGACCGCA
>JALZNY010000290.1 GCA_030857525.1 Actinomycetota bacterium | reverse complement strand
GGAACCGGGCCATGACGTCGACGTCGAAAGTGGCAAAGGCGGCGAAGGCGGCCGCAGGGACGTCGTCGTGACCCCGGGTGCTTCCAGCCCCGGCGACAGCACGGCGCCGGCGCCCCGATGGCTGCTGACCCTGGCCGAAGTCTCCCTGGCCGGGCTGACGGCCGCGGGCGTGGTCGGCCTGGCCCGTCTGTTCAGCGACATCTCCTTCCTGCTCCCGGTGCTCGCCTTCGCCCTCGCCGGCCACGCTCTGGCCGCCGCCTGCCGGCGCCGGGGCATCCCCGCCGGGATCACCGCCGCCCTCGCCGTGGCCGGCTTGATCGCCGGGGTGTCCATCTTCCTCCTGCCCGAGACCACCCTCGCCGGCATCCCCACCGGCGCCACCCTGGACCAGGCCGGTCGCGAGCTGGGTGAAGCCCTGGCGGCGTTCCGCGAGGTGGTGGCCCCCGCTCCCGTGCAACCGGGGTTCGTCCTCGCCGCGGCCGTGGCCGCCTGGGTCGTGGCCTTCGTGGCCGACGCCGCCGCCTTCCGGGCCCGGGCCCGGGTGGAGGCCGCCGTGCCCGCCGCCACCCTGTTCGTCTTCGGCGCCGCCCTGGGCGCCCCACCCCAGCGGATCCCGGTCACCGCCCTGTTCCTGGCCGTGCTCATCGCCTACTGGCTCACGCAGCGGCTGCTCGTGCAGGCGAGCGCACCGCAGCGCATGGGCCCGACCGACCACGCCGGAACCGGACCCCTGCTGCGCGCCGGCGCCCTCCTCGGTGCCCTCGCCGTGATCGCCGCCATCGTCGTGGGCCCCTTCCTCCCCGGGGCCGAGGCCAGCGCCGTCATCCCGTGGCGAGCCGGCGACCGTGACGGACCCGGCTCCCGGGTGACGATCAGCCCGCTGGTCGACATCCGTAGCCGCATCGTCGACCAGTCCGACGTCGAGGTCTTCACCGTGGCCAGCGATGCCCGCAGCTACTGGCGCCTGACGTCCCTGGAGAGCTTCGACGGGCGGATCTGGTCGTCCCGGGGCCAGTACGCCGAGGTCGACGGGGGCCTGCCGGGAGGGATCGGCGACGACCAGGCCAGCACCGGCCCCGTCGTCCAGGACTTCGAGATCGAGGGGTTGGCCTCGATCTGGCTGCCCGCCGCCTACCGTCCGGTGGGACTCGAAGGCACTGACGCCCGCTTCGACGACGACTCAGCCAGCCTGCTCACCGAGGAGGAGAGCGCCGGCGGGTTGGCCTATAGAGTCACCTCGGCTGTCCCCACCCTCGGCCAGGCCGCACTGACGGGCGCAACTGAGGGGGCGCCGGGCGAGGTGGCCGAGACCTACACGACGCTGCCGGTGGACTTCAGCGATGGGGTGCGGGCGGAGGCGGCACGCATCACCGAGGGGGCGGCCACGCCCTACGAGCAGGCCCGTCGCCTACAGGACTCCTTTCGCGACGGCACCTTCACCTACGACCTGTCCGTCGCACCCGGCCACAGCGGCGACGACCTCGAGGGCTTCTTGTTCGAGACCCGTCGGGGCTACTGCGAGCAGTTCGCCGGGGCCTTCGCCGCCATGGCCCGCTCCATCGGCCTCCCCGCTCGGGTGGCGGTGGGCTTCACGCCCGGGGAGGTCAACGCCGAGGGTCGCTTCGTGGTTCGCGGGCTGAACGCCCACGCCTGGCCCGAGGTGTTCCTCGCCGGCTACGGCTGGGTCGCCTTCGAGCCCACGCCGGGCCGGGGCATGCCCGGCGCCGAGTCCTACACCGGAATTCCCGAGCAGCAGGCCACCCCCGGCGACCCCACCACGGCCACCACCCGCCCTTCCACCGAGGCGGCCACGCCCACCACCGGTGGCGCGCAGGGCACCCCCACTACCCAGCCCGGCGCCGGACAGGCCGAGCGCCCCGACGGTGCCCCTCCCCCCACCGAGGCAGGCTCGCCCTGGCTGGCCCGGGTTGCGCTGGTGCTGGCCGTGGTGGTGGGGATCCCCCTGGCCTGGGCCGGCGCCCTGGCGCTGATCTCCCGGCGGCGCCGGGACCGGCGACGGGCGGCGGCGGTCACCGGCGGGCAGCGGGTCCTGGTGGCCTGGTCGGAGGTGGGCGAGAGCCTGGCCCGGGCCGGGATCGCGCCCCGGGAGTGGGAGACCCCCATCGAGTTTGCCCAGCGGGCGGGAGGAGCGAGCACCGTCGACCACCGCCTCCTCAACGCCCTGGCCGGGGTGACCACCGCTGCGGGCTGGGGTCCCAGCCGGGTGGACGACGAGGTGGCCGAGCGGGCCATCCGTGCCGCCGCCGACATCGAGCAACGTCTGGTCGAGGACCTGGAACCCGCAGCCCGCCTGCGCCAGGCGTTCGACCCCCGGCCCCTGCTCCCCCCCCGGAGACCACGCCTCGACGTGCGGGTCTCGTCGTCCTAGGCGTACCCCTTCGGGCCCCGGAGACGTCTACCAGCTTGCGGCGCCCTCACCGCTCCGACGCGCCGTGGCCGATCTGACTCCCACCTCCACCTCCCGCCGGCGCCCGGCGCCGTTCGGCGACGCCTTTCCCCAGGTGCTGGCCGCCGCCCAAGCTGACGCCCCCTGGGCCTACCAGCGGCTGTTCGAATGGCTGGGCCAGCCCGTGGTCGGGTACCTGCGGGGCCAGGGCGCCGACGACGCTGAAGGGCTGGCCAACGACGTCTTCCTCAAGGCCTTCACGAACTTGGTCACCTTCGACGGCGACGAGGACCGATTCCGCTCCTGGGTCTTCGCCATTGCTCACAACTGCCTCACCGACCAGCGACGACGCCAGCGCCGGCGCCCGCTGGTAGCCGACCACCCCGTGGTCGACGGCCCAACCTCGCGCTCCACGGAGTCCGAGGCTCTGGATCGCCTGGGCAGCGAGCGGGTGCGCACGCTCCTCGACGAGCTGTCGCCCGATCAGCGCGACGTGCTGCTGTTGCGCATCGTCGCCGACCTGACCGTGGAGCAGATAGCCCAGGCGTTGGGCAAGGCGCCCGGCGCGGTCAAGCAGCTGCAGCGCCGGGGCCTGGCCGCCCTGCGCCGCCGCCTGACCGGGACCGGCGGCGAAAGCATCGACCAGGCTGCTCATACC
>JALZNY010000289.1 GCA_030857525.1 Actinomycetota bacterium | reverse complement strand
GGTCGCCGCGCTCGCCAAACGAGGCTTCAGTGTTCGGGACATCGGCCGGCTCTACCCGGAGGAGGATGCTGTAGGTCTGGCTGAGGCCGTGGATCTCGAGCTCCAGCTGACCGCCTGACGCATGCCGCCCGGTCGGCGAAGGATTCCGCTCGATCACAACTTTCCCGAGCCGATCCTGACGGTGCTCAACGAGTTCATCGTCGACGTCGAACTTGTACCCCTCCGCCGGATTGATTCCCGCCTCACCGACCTAGAGGATCGCCCCCTCGTGTCCTGGGTCTTCAGAGTTTGGGGGCGAAAGCCGACTGGAGGTTCAGCCACAGCTCGGCGCTCGTCCCGAGCGCGGCCCCGATGGCAACGGCAATCTCGGCCGTGACCTCCGCTTTGCCGTTGAGGATCTCCGAGACGGCCGGAGCGGGCCAGCCGAGGATGTCTGCGAACTCGGCCTCGGTCCAGCCCCGCTCGGCCATCTCGTCCAGGAGAAGCTCCCCGGCCGGGAACACCTCCGCTGGCGTGAGCTTGTTGGTCATGCCTCGCCTCCTTCCCACGCGGCGCTGATCGAGTGTGCTGGGCTCGAGCCCTACTCGCTCACCACGGTGCGGGGGACCGGGACCTGGCCGGAGATGCGGGTGCCCTGCCCGGGGGTGGAGTCCCAGGTGACGGTGCCCCCGAAGGCGCCCAGGCGGTCGCCCATGTTGACGAACCCATGGCCGCGGCCGGCCCTGGCGGGATCGAAGCCGGGTCCGTTGTCGGCCACCTCGAAGCGCAGCACCGCCTCTTGCTCCCAGACCCGCACCGTCACCTGTGATCCGGGCGCGTGCTTGGCCGCGTTCTGCAGCGCCTCCAAGCAGCAGAAGTAGACAGCGGCCTCCACGTCGGTGGGGTAGCGCTCGACATCCTCGGCCTGGACGTCGACCTCGAGGGGGGAGCGGCCGGCGGCGGCCCGCAGGGCCTGGGCCAGCCCGCTGTCGACGAGCAGAGGCGGATAGATGCCGTGCGCCAGATCGCGTAGCTCGGCGATGGTGTCCTTGATGCTGGAGGCCAGCTCGTCCAGCATGGCCGCCGCCGTCGTTGGATCGTCACCCACGAAGTCCCGGGCCAGGCGCAGGTTCACGGCCAGGGCCACCAGGTGCTGTTGAGCGCCGTCGTGGAGGTTGCGCTCGATGCGGCGCCGTTCGGCGTCGGCGGTGGCCACGATGCGGGCTCGGGATGCCTGGAGCTCACCGGCGTAGCGGCGGACCTCATCCAGGCTGGCCTGCAGGGCGGAGTCGAGGGCGACGTTGTGCAGGGCCAGGCCCACCTGGCGGGCCAGCTCGGTGAGCACTCGCTCGTCCTCCTCGTCGAACGCGTCAGCGCCAGGCGCCCGTTCGGCCACGATCAGGCCGAGCAGAGCTCCCGAGTGGGTGACGGGAGCGACCCGGAGCTGGGTGTCGGCCCGGCCCTGCAGCAGAGCCGGGAGCCACACCGCCAGCCAGGCCGGACCAGAGACGCCGGAGCGAGCCACGACGGGTAGCTCGGCAGGGCCGAGGAGGAGCTGATCGGCGGCGCGGTCGGGTACCGAGACGGTCCGGACCAGCCGGCCGTCGGCGCCGGTCCAGACCTCAGCGGCGGCCAGCACCATGGTCTTGCGCAGCGACTCGACCAGCTGCAACAGCAGCTCGTCCATGGGGATGGCACGCGACAGGCGGCTGCCGAAGGTGCGTAGCACCTCGTCGGGCGCCTCGCGTTCGCCGTAGACCAACCGGTTGGTGACGTCGGCCAGTCGCTGGCGGGCAGGCAGGTACACCGCCGCGGCCACCGCGGCGGCGACCATGGACAGCACCAGGAGGCTGCGCTCGGTGTCGTCGGGGACCCGGCCCAGGCCGACGACGATGACCAGGTAGGTGGCGGCAACCACGCCGGTGAGCCCCGTCAGCGAGACGGTGTGGACCAGGGTCCGGTCGACCCGGGTGACGAGCCGGGAGGCGCCGGCCACGAGGGCGAGGGGCACGAGCACGGTGCTGGAGGCGGCGACCAGCGCAGCGGGGTGGGGCCAGTCGACCAGGGCCCGCAGGGCGACGACCACCAGGGTGGCCTCCACCACCACGGCCAGGGCGCAGCCCACCCATTGGAGGCGCTGGCGTTCCACCCCAACGGTCCTGACGTAGCGGCGGTTGGCGGCTAGGATCCCGCTGGCCAGGGCGAGGGCGCCAGCCAGCCACAACGGCCAGGTGGGCAGGTCGGGGCGGGCCGCCCACAGCCCGAGACCCAGGGCCGCGGCAAGGCTGTAGCCCACGATGGCGGCCGTGCGTCGAGGGCGCGAGCGCAACTCACCGTGGGGCAAGCCCAACAGCAGGTGGAGCCCCACGGCAGGGAGCAACGCCACGGCCAGGGCTCGGGCGACGAGGGCAACGGTCGTCGGGGCACCGCTCCAGCCGGCTTCCACGGCGGCGCTGGCCAGGCAGGCCAGGGCGGCGGCAGCCACCCCGGACAGGACCACCAGACCCAGGGGGCGCAGGGGACGGCGGGTCACCAGCACGGCGCCGGCCGCCGCCCAGGTCACCACCAGGGCGGCCCGGATGACCTCCCCCGGGGTCAGGCCGTCGCTCCCGGCCAGGGCCAGCCCGGCCACCAGGAGCAGCAGAGCGACGGGCGCCAGGGTGGCCGAGGGGTGCCACTCAACCGGTGGTGCCGGTGGGGCCGGCGGGGCAAGGGCCGAGCCGGTCTCGGGTGCGGCGGGATCGATGGCGAGGGTCATGGCTACTCCGATCTCAACACGATTGCGGGACGGGCGCGAACGGCAGCTCGAGCGGGCAGGGCGGCGAGGAGGTTGGCCACGAGCACGGCCGCCAAGACGGTTGCCGCCAGCTCGGCGATCGGCACGACGGGGGCTACCACGACCCCGATGCGCCCGGCCACCAGGGCCCACGCCCCCCGCCCCACGGCGACGCCGACGGGGATCCCGAGCGCCACGGCGACGGCGGCGAGGGTGATGGCCTGGCTGCCCAGGATGGCCCAGACCTGGCGGCGCACGAACCCGACCGCCTTGAGCACAGCCACCTCCCGGCGCTGGCGGGCACTGCCCGTG
>JALZNY010000288.1 GCA_030857525.1 Actinomycetota bacterium | reverse complement strand
GGAGTAGCCATGCCCGGTACCCCGACCAAAGGCCGCCGGTTCGGCGGATCCAGCGCCCACCAGAAGGCCATGATGGCCAACCTGGTAGCGTCGCTCGTGGCTGCCGAGGGGATCGTCACCACGGAGGCCAAGGCCAAGGCCATGCGTCCCGTGGCCGAGAAGATGATCACCAAGGCCAAGAAGGGCGGTGTGCACCGACACCGCCAGGTCATGTCGTTCCTCCGCGACAAGGACATGGCCCACAAGCTCTTCGAGGAGATCGGGCCCCGCTATGCGGAGCGCAACGGCGGCTACACCCGCATCCTCAAGCTCGGCCCCCGCCACGGCGACAACGCCCCCATGGCGAGGATCGAGCTCGTCTAGGTCTCGCCGCCGAAACGGGTGGCGAGCACCGTGCGGGTCAAGCTGACGGTTGCCTACCACGGGGCGGGGTTCTCCGGCTTTGCCCCCAATGCCGGGGTGACCACGGTGGGCGGCGTGCTGGCCTCGGCGCTCGGGCGGGTGCTCGGGCACCCCGTGGGCCTCACCTGTGCCGGGCGGACCGACGCCGGGGTGCACGCCTGGGGCCAGGTGGTGAGCTTCGACACCTCTTCGAAGGTGGATCTGGTGGCGGTACAACGTTCGCTCAACCGCCAGTGTTCACCCCACATCGTGGTTCGGGAGGCCGAGGTGGTCCCCGAGGAGTTCGACGCCCGCCGCTCGGCTAGCGCCCGGCGCTACCGCTACACCATCGTGAACCGACCGGTGCCGGACCCCTTCCTTGCCGGCACGGCCTGGTGGGTCGAGGCGCGCCTCGACCTGGCGGCGATGCGCCTGGCTTGCGACCCCCTGATCGGCGAACACGACTTCGCCGCCTTCTGCCGGCGCCCCAAGCCGGCCCCGGGCTTCGGTCCACCCTCGCTGGTACGCCGTGTGCTCGACGCCCGTTGGCACGAACTGGGGGAGGGGG
This sequence comes from Actinomycetota bacterium, assembly GCA_030857525.1. Lineage (GTDB taxonomy): Bacteria > Actinomycetota > Acidimicrobiia > Acidimicrobiales > CADCSY01 > JADDRA01. Next base: position 2,119 of record JALZNY010000288.1, on the reverse strand, counting down.
TGCTGCGCTTCGACATCGAGGCGTCCTCGTTCTGCCACCAGATGGTGCGCAGCGTGGTGGGCACGCTGGTGGAGGCGGGGACGGGACGGCGGCGAGCGGGCGAGATGCGAGCGGTCGTCGCTTCGGGCGACCGGTCCCGGGCCGGGCAACTGGCTCCGCCGCACGGTTTGTGTCTGTGGGAGGTCGCCTACGGTTCGCCGACTGGAGCGGGCGCGGCGCGCGAAGCTAGGCCGGGATGAGCGCGACGCCACCACGCCTGTTGCTGGCCCTGGCCCTGGTCGGGGGGGTGGCGCTCATGCAGCTCTCCGCGCTCATCGGCATGGTCGCCCTACCGAGCTTCGTGGCCGATAGTGGCCTCGGCCTCCTGGCCCGGATCCAGTTCGGGACCCAGGTCCTCGATCTCGGCGTCCTGGTCCTGGTCCCCCTGGCGGTCCTCCTGGCCCGTCTGGTCGAGCCCGCCGCCACCGCTCCTAACCACCGGGCCACGAGGAGCGTGGTGCTGGGGGCGACTGCCGTCGGGGCGGCGTCGACCTTCCTGCTCCTCCTACGCCTGGTGGCCGACCTCGGGCTGGCGGTCGACCTCGGGGCCGGCGTGCCGGCGCTGACCGTGCCCGGCACGATCATGCGTGACCTCAGCCTCGTGCTGGTCGCCGGAGCCGGGGCCTTGTGGGCCTACTGCGAGCTCCAGCGCACTTCGCCGGATGACCCGTCCGCGGTCCCGTCCCGCCCACCTGCCGCAGCCGTCCCGGCCGTCGATCCCCCGGCGGCGGGCTCCCCGCCCGGACCACCGGTGTTTCCCGTGGGACCCCCCCTCGCCCCACCTCAGGGGGAGGCCGGAGGGTAGCGGGATGGTCCTAGGTTGGCGCGGGTGGCCCTTCAACCCTAAGCTGGCACGTTCCCGAGCAAGCCGTCCGACTCGAGAAGGTCCCGTGCGCACGTTCTCTCCCACGAAATCCGACCTCACCCGCGCCTGGCACGTGGTCGACGCCGAGGGACTGGTCCTCGGGCGCTTGGCCACGGAGGTGGCTCGCGTGTTGCGAGGCAAGCACAAGCCGATCTTCGCGCCCCACCTCGACACCGGTGACCACGTCATCGTGATCAACGCCGCCAAGGTGGTGCTGACCTCCGACAAGGCCGACAAGAAGATGGTCTACCGTCACAGCGGCTACCCCGGCGGCCTGCGGGCCACCCGTTACGCCGACTTCCTGGCCGCCAAGCCCGAGGAGGCGGTCCGTCGGGCGGTGCGGGGGATGTTGCCCAAGAACCGGCTCGGACGAGCCACGCTGAGCAAGCTCAAGATCTACGCCGGGCCCACCCACCCCCATTCCGCCCAGTCGCCGGTCGTGCTGGATCTGTCCTCCGCCCGCCGGGAGCAAAGCGCTCCCGGTCGGGGCGGCAACTGAGGAGACGACATGGCCGACAAGCCGCTGGTACAGACGACGGGACGGCGCAAGCAGGCCGTGGCGCGGGTCCGGGTCCGCAACGGTGAAGGCGCCATCACCGTCAACCACCGCTCGATGGACGACTACTTCCCCTCCGAGACGCAACGCATGGTGGTCACCGAGCCCCTTCGCCTCACCAACACCGAGGAGGCCTACGACATCGACTGCACCATGGACGGTGGTGGGACCACCGGCCAGGCCGGCGCCATGCGGCTCGGCGTCGCCCGAGCCCTGATCGCCCTCGACCCCGACCTGCGAGCCGAGCTCAAGAAGGCGGGCTTCTTGATGCGCGACGCCCGTGAGAAGGAGAGCAAGAAGTACGGGCTGAAGAAGGCCCGGAAGGCGCCGCAGTACTCCAAGCGCTAGACCAGGCACAAGACCGGGCACCGTCGTTCCGTTGACCCTGCGCTTCGGCACCGACGGCATCCGGGGGAGCGAGAGCGAGCTGGGCCCCGAACTGGTCGTCGCCCTCGGGCGAGCGGCCGCGGTTGTCCTGACCCCCCGACCGGGTGACCGGATGGTGATCGGTCGAGACACTCGCCGTTCGGGTCCGCGGCTGGAAACGGCCCTGGCCGCCGGCTTGGTCGCTGGGGGAGCGGGAGTCGAACGCCTGGGCGTGCTGCCCACCCCCGGGGTGGCCTGGGTGTCGGCCACCGAAGGCGTAGCCGGGGCGATGA
>JALZNY010000287.1 GCA_030857525.1 Actinomycetota bacterium | reverse complement strand
CCGGCCCGACCTGGGCCCCACCTGGGTGGCTCCCCACGGTGCGACCGAGGAAGCGGTGGCCTCCATCTGGGCCCAGGTGTTGGGCATGGGCGAGGTGGGGGCCGACGACGACTTCTTCGAGCTGGGGGGCCACTCGCTGCTCGCCACTCAGGCCGTGGCCCACCTGCGCGAGGCGTTCGGCGTCGACCTCCCCCTACGGGCCATCTTCGACACGCCCACCGTCGCCGGCCTGGCTGCGGCACTCAACGACCGGGTGGACAGCCGGGTCGGCCGCGGGGTGGGCATGGGGGGCGACGACGCCAGCCCCGCCACACCTTCTGGCGCCGGCTCAGCAACGCCTCTGGCTAGACACCGGCGCACGCCCGGCGAGCGCATCCCCCTGTCGCTGCCCCAGGAGCAGATGTGGCGGCTGGAGGCCCAGGCCAGCCCTCGCGGCCTGTACAACGTGACCGCCCAACACCGCTTCGTCGGTCACGTCGACCAGGAAGCGCTTCGCCGCAGCCTGGCCCACCTCGTGGCCCGACACGAGATCCTGCGAACCAGCTTTCCCAGCGAGTCCGGGCAGCCCTGGCAGTCGATCGAGGCCGAGGTGGAGGTCGATCTGGCCGTCACCGACCTGGGCGGCATCCGGCCCGACCGGCGCGACCATGAGCTGGCCCGTCGGGTGGGTGAGGAGGACTCCCGGCCCTTTGACCTGGAGGTGGCCCCGCTGATGCGGGCGCATGCCTTCCTCCTCGATGACGAGGGCGCCGAGGTGGCCGTCACCTTCGACCACCTGGTGTCGGATGGAACCTCGGCCTACGTGTTCCTGAGCGAGCTTGCCGCGGCCTACGCGGCCTTCTCCCAACAGCGGGAGCCCCACCTACGCCCCCTGGCCGTGCAGTACGCCGACTTCGCCCTATGGCAGCGCCGGTCGCTCACCTCGGCCCGCCTCGACGCCGAGCTGGCCTATTGGAAGGGCATTTTGACGGGCATGCCCCTTGGCCCGGCGTTGCCGTTCGACCGGGTCCCCACCACCTTGAACCGGTACATCGTCTGCCGACCCATCTTCGTGGACCCCGGCGCCTACCGCCGACTGCAGGGCGAGGTGCGCCGGGGCCGCGCCAGCGTCTTCGTGGCCTGCGTGGCCGCCCTCCAGGCGGTGGCCAGCCGGATGGGGGCGACGACCGACGTGGTGCTGAGCACCACCTTGAGCGGGCGGAACCGACCGGAGTTGGAGGGGGTGATCGGCTTCTTCGCCGGTGTCGGACGCATCCGCACCGACCTCTCCGGTGACCCGTCGCTGCGCGACGTCCTGGCCCGAGCCCGCGATCGGGTGCTGGGCCTGTTCGAGCACCAGGATGTTCCCTTCATGCGGGTGCGTGACGCCCTCCTCCCAGACTTCCCCACCCAGGTGACCGCCGTCGAGCTGATGGCCGTGCTTCCCATCGAGATCCAGTACTTTCACGTCGCCCACGACGAGTGGACGCCGGGCGTGGCCGTGGTCGAGCGCCCAGGGCCCGACAAGGGACCCGACCAGCTCTACTTCCGGGGCCAGCTCCCCCCGCTCAGCGTCACCTTCCTCGACGATGGCGCTCGCCTGTGGGCCGAGTGCAACTACAAGGTCGACTTCTACGACGAGGCGACCATCGAGCGGCTGGCCGCAGGCATCGAGGCGACGATGAAGGCCCTGGCCGACCGGCCTCATCTCCGCCTCTCGGAGCTCCCCGTGGGCGATGCCCCCACGCCGCCTCCCTGAACCCGAACCACCTCCCGACCAGGAGACTGCTCGCCGTCAGTCAGGCGCCGCCGGCGGCGGCCAGGGCGGTGGCCAGCGTGGCCAGCACCCTGTTTCGGGTCACCTCCTGGCTACCAATGGGCATGCCCTCTTCAGCGGCCAACACCATCGCGTCGAGGAAGGAGAACGACTGCCAATAGTTCTCGCTCACGTCTATGTGCTCTACGCCCTGGGCTTCGGCCCAGAGCGACGCCAAAAGACGGGCCTGCGGCGACTCCGGGTAGCCCGGCTGGGACGGAGCACCCGCTGGCCAAGGCTGGCCTCCCCGGGCGGAGAGTCTCGGCACCATGATGACGGACGCAGGCCAGGCGTAGCCGGGGAGCCGACTCCACAACTCGGTGCGCAACTCCACCAGAGTCGGGGCCGAAGACCCCTTCTCGGGCACCACCAAGGCGACGAGGTGCGGCTCCCCCGCCTCGTCCCGATCCATCACGACCTCGACGTCGGCCACACCGTGGCACTGACCTAGGGCAGCGGCCATCCTGGCCCGGTCGACGTGGAAGCCGCGCAGGTCGACCATGTCGGCGATCCGTCCCACCAGCTCGATCCGGGCGCCGGGCAGGCACCGCGCCCACTGCCCCGTCCTGAACAGACGAGTCGGCGCATCCCCGGCCACGTGCAGGGCAATGAACCGTCGCGCCGTGGCCTCGGTCTCGCCCAGATAGCCCGGGCTCAGTCCCGGCCCGGCCAGGTGCAGCTCCCCAGCAACCCCTTCTGGGACGCGCCGGTCCCAAGCGTCGAGCACCATCGCCCTCCCCGCTCCCAGGGGTGGGCCCAAAGTGATGCGCCCGGTGCCGGTCGGGGTTCTGGCCACGGCCGCCCCGAAGCTGCACTCCGGGGGCCCGTGCACAAGGTAGGTCCGAGCCATGTCCATCGACGCCAGCACCGACTGCGTCTTGGGCCCGATCGACTCTTGATAGCCGACGACTACGACGGGGGTGGGTCCACCCTCGGGTCGCGCGCTCAGCCCGGCGCAGAGCCCGGCGTCCACCAGGTCCTCGAGCTCCTCGGGTGGGCAATCGATCAGGTCGACGCTGCCGCTGCGGACCAGAGCGACCATCTCGGCCGTTCTTCCGCCTGCTCCCCGAGCCACGACCTCCAGGGTGTGACCGTCCAGCACGGGCAGCAGCTGGCGAAGAAAGGCACCTTCGGTGGGCCGGGCCGCCAGACAGACCCGCAGCCCGACCGAGGCTTGCGGCTCCGAGGAGGGACGGAGCACCTGACGGCGCAGCCCGGCCAGGAGGTTGACCACGCCCCCGTGCTCGATGACCACGCCGTGGGGCACGGCCGAAGGCCCG
>JALZNY010000286.1 GCA_030857525.1 Actinomycetota bacterium | reverse complement strand
GCGGCTACCGGCTCCACGCCGAGTCCGGCCCGATCGCCGCCGACGCGGTGGTGCTGGCCACCCCCGCCTTCGTCACCGCCGCCTTGCTGGCGCCCCACGCTCCCGGGGCCGCAGTCACCCTGGCCGCCATTGACCATGCCTCGGTGGCCCTGGTCGCCCTGGCCTACCCGGGCGGGGCGCTGACCCGGGTCCTCGACGGCAGCGGCTTCCTCGTCGCCCGGGCGAGGGACGGTTGATGACCGCATGCTCCTGGGCCTCGTCGAAATGGGCGCATCTCGCGGCCGGCGACGGCATCATCCTGCGGGTCTCGGCCGGCCGCGCCGGTGACGAGCGGGCCGACAGCCTCGACGACGACGCCCTGGTGGCCCGCCTGCGCCTCGAGCTGCAGGAGGCCATGGGCATCTCCCGTCCGCCGATCGAGGTGCGGGTCATCCGCTGGCGTCGGGCGTTCCCCCAGTACGCTCCCGGGCACGCCCGGCGGATCGCTGCCGCCGAAGCCGAGTTGGCGACTCGCCTGCCCGGGGTAGTGCTCGTCGGCGCCACCCTGGCCGGCGTGGGCCTGCCTGCCTGCATCGCCTCGGGTCAGCGGGCTGCCGAAGGGTTGGTTCGCTGATGGTCCAGGCGGCCAAGGGGATACCGAGGGCCGTCTCGGCGGTCACGGCCCTGCATCTGGTCCTGCTCCTCGGCTCCCTGGAGGTGTGAGCCTGGCTGTATAGAAACTCAAAAAAGGTGGCTGAAAGCCTTGACGAACACCAGTAAGGGCGGTAAGATACAAACGTATGTTGGGGACGGGGAACCTCCGGACTGAGGCTGCCAAGGTCCATGGCGATCTGGCTGCCCTGTGCTCGGCCCTCGATCCCGACTCGGTTCCCCTTCCCGAGGTCACCCCGCTGTGGGAGTCCTTCGACGTCATGGAGCGCCTGGTGGCGGGGGCCAAGTGCCGACCTGGCCATGTTCCGCTCGATTGGCGACTACGAGCGGATCCGACCGATCAACATCACCCGGGATCTAGAAGGACCGCGTATGGCAACCTCCTCAGCGGGCACTCAGTCTCGTACCCCAGTCGGGCGGAGTCAGGTACTCCTCACCGAGGGGCGCTGCTTCGTGGCCGCCATCACATGCTCCAAGAGGTCCACCGCCATGCCTTCCTGATGGTCGGACAACTCAAGGTCTTCCCTAACGGCCCAAACACATTCGCCCTCCCGGGTGAAACCCGTGCGGACCCTCCACCCGCCGTTGCGGCCAGCTCGACGAGCGGGGGCTCGCCAGTCATCGACGCTGTGTAGTTCAGCGACCTGGGCGAAGACATGGCCAGCAGCAAGAACCGGAGCAATTCGCTCGGCCAGGCGGGTGACTCGTACCCGCTGGAGGTGGATCACATTGGCTCCCCGACTTCTTGTGACGATTCTGTGACCAGATCCTCCGTGCTCGCCGACCGCCCCGGCATGTGCAACGCCGTGACCTGCACTTCTGTGGCGCGCTCGGAGGGAATCGAACCCCCAACCTTCTGATCCGTAGTCAGATGCTCTATCCGTTGAGCTACGAGCGCAGAACCTGCCGGCAATATTGGGCCGCCGCCTCTTGCCGCGACAAGCCTACCTGCGAGTGGGCACCCACCAGTAGGCAGCACTGGTGACGCCCCAGCCCGAAGGCCGGGCTACAAAAGTCCCAGGCGGTCAGAGCACGACGGCCATGCATCCCAGCCTTGGCGGGCCTGGAGGCGTTCGGCCAGTTCGATCTGACGTTCGGGCGGATTCTCGTGCGGGAACCCCGAGCCACCGACCGACTCCCAGGATGCCTGGCTGAACTGCAAGCCTCCGTAGTAGCCGTTCCCGCTGTCGCGTTGCCAGTTCCCACCTGACTCGCACAGGGACAGTGACCGCCACACGTTGTCGGGCGCCACGGGCAGTGGCACGAACGCCACCGGTGGAGGGGGAGGCGGCGGGGGCGAGGGCGAGGGAGCCGACGGTTGCGGCGGTGGGGGGGAGTTGCTGACGGCCTTGCGCAACGCGGCAGCCAGCGCCGGTCGCCCGGCGATGAGCTGGTCGTTGATGCGCGTCACCACCCGCCTGTCGATCGGCGCACGAACGCGCTGGGTCGCCAACGGTCGGCTGGAGATCCGGGCCAGCTCGTGACCCTCCACGACGTGAGAGCGATGGCGCGGCGGTGCATCCGGGACGGACTTGAGCCCTGCGACCCCAAGGTTGGCGGCGATGAGGAGTGCAGGGGCCACGAGCAGGCAGGGCCGAGGGGCGCCGAGAGACGCCAGACGTACGAGTCGCATGCATTCCTCCGGTCCCTGTGAGTTACGGTGCGCCTTGGCAATGCGGTGCGACGTACGGCGCCCGCCGACCCTTCTCACGCGACGGGGTCACGTCAGAGGATGGACGATGCCGAAGGCGCTTGCTTGCGGGGGAGGGGTCACCCACGCGCTAACACCACAGGGTCCTTAAGTAGTCGGCTGTTCGCCTCGACGTTACACGATGGCAACCTCGCCGCAACGATTCGACTAAGCAGAGCGGAGAGGGTGGGATTTGAACCCACGGTGAACCTTGCGGCCCACAACGCCTTAGCAGGGCGCCCCGATCAACCAGGCTCCGGCACCTCTCCCAGTTCGCCACTCTACCGAGAGCCACGGGGCCGGAGCCACCGGCAGGAGGACCGGGTCACTCCCATAGGGCCTGAAGCTCGCCCGCCACCGGGTCGTCCTCAATGACCTGCGCACCAACGGAGGTCACCTCGAAGGTGGAGATCGCCGGTGCGAGGAACCGACTGGGCTGGCCGTAGCTGTGGGCGTCGTCGAGCGGGTTGCGCCGGAAGTAGTAGCGCAGCGGATAGGAGACGACCAACGTGTCGCGGGCCCTGGTCAAGGCCACGTACAGGAGCCGCCGCTCCTCCTCAACGTCCTCGGCTGATCCGAGCGACATGTCGGAGGGAATGTTCCCGTCGGAGGCGTGGATGACGTGCACCACCTGCCACTCGCCTCCCTTGGCTGAGTGGATGGTGGACAGCACCAGGTAGTCGTCGTCCAGGTGAGGGGGGCCGGCCAGGTCCCCGGTGCTCGCGGGCGGATCGAGGG
>JALZNY010000285.1 GCA_030857525.1 Actinomycetota bacterium | reverse complement strand
CTACTGGGTGGACTGGGGCGACGGCAGCCCCGAGGCCGGTCCCGTCGCCTTCGAGGGCGAGGCCTATCCGAGCGGCAGGATCTGGCACCACTACCGCTGGACGGGCGACTACACCGTCACCCTGCGCCAGCGCTGGAGCGCGACGTGGAGCCTGGGGGGCGACTCGGGCACCGTCGAGGGACTGCTGACCGAGGCCACCGTGCCGGTCGAGGTTTTCGAGGTCCAGGCCGTCATCCGCCGCTGAGGAGGTCCGCCGCTGCGGGGCAGACCCGTCAGCGGTCGGGCCAGGTGAGACTGAAACAGCGCTGGTCGCGGGTGCCCGGCGACCAGCGGCCCCAGAGGCTGAGGAAGCAGTCACGGGTCGACTCGGTCCAGGCGATGGCGTCGGGGTCGGCCACCCGGCGCACCACCTGGCGGATGCCCCCCTCGTGGACCACGTAGCCGGCCCACGTGCCCGGGTAGTCCTGGGGTGAGCCCACCTCGGCGATGGTCATCGGTCCCCAGCGGTGGCGACGGTGGCGGTGGCTGTGGCCGGCGATGACCAGGGTGGCCGGGTTGGCGTCGGCTACGGAGTCGAGGAAGGGCATGGCCTCGCCTCCGGGAATCCCTCGGGGCGGATGGGTCATGGCCCTGTGGCGCTGGGGGTGGTGGTGCAGGGCCACCACCGCCGGCCCCTCGGCCTCAGCAACCAGCGAGGCCACCGCACCCAGTCGGGCCGCGGTTCCCCGGTTCTGCCCGGCGATGGTGGTGTCGGTCAGCACCAGGCGGAAACCCGGTAGATCGCGGGCCTGGGGTGCGCCCGCGCTCAGGGTGACACCGGCCGCAGCCAAGGCGACACGGCCGTCGTGGGCGCCGGAGCACACGTCGTGGTTGCCGATCATGGCTTCGACGGGCACGCCTGGGGCCGACAGGAGGGCGGCTGCGGTCTCCCACTCCTCGACGCTCCCGTGGTCGGTGATATCGCCTTTGGCCACGATGAGCTGCGCGCCCCAGGCGGCCAGCTCGGTCACGGCCGCTTGCAGGCAGCGTTCGGGAGGAGGCTGACCGTCGTCGTCGGGATGGCCGACCCTGGGGAAGATTCCGAAGGAAGGATCGCCCAGGTGGATGTCGTTGACGGTGGCGAAGCGGAACAGCTCGCGTCCGGGTGGCGGGGCCAGGGTGCGCAGCGGTCCCAGCCAACGGGCCGGTCCTGCCTCGGGCTCGGCGACCAGGTCGAGGTCGGCGCCCGGCGGCAAGCCGGTGAGCAGGGCAGCTCCGGGCCCGCCGCCCTCGCCCACCACCACCGAGGCGTCACCGGCGCTGACCCGCAGCGGGCCGCCGTCCAGCTCGCTCCAGGTGAGCTGGGCGGAGGTGTCCTCGACGGCGAAGACCGACAGCGGGCCACTGGCGTCGGGCCCCTTCAGCCTGACCCCTTGCCGGCTGGTCCGCTTCAGGCCGACCAGGTCGCCAACCAACCCGCAACGGGGTCGGCCTCCCGTTCCCGGAGCGCGACGTTGATCCGCAGTCGCTCCCGGTGCTGCTCGATGGTGCGGGCCCCCTGGGGGACAGGGTGCTCGGTGAGGAAGGCGTCGACCCGTTCGGCCAGGGCCGGAGTCGACAGCGCGGTGATGCCCCCCAACATGTTGGGGATGGCGTTGTCGGGAAAGCGCTGGCCGATGGCCTCCCAGTTGGCTTCGACGAAGGCCCACGCGGTGGCGCCGGCCTCCCGGTTGGCCAGCAGGCGCCCGACCAGGAAGGGGGCGTTCTGGGTGCGGATGGCGTCGGTCAGGGTCATGGCCAGGGTGCGCTGGGCCAGGTCGGCGGAGGGGAAGCGGGCCAGGGCGTAGAGGTAGCGCATGGCCTCCTGGGGCGAGGGGGAGGTGCGGGAACGCTCGAGCACCACGTCGTAGTCGCCGGCGGTGCCGCTGGAGGCCACCACGGCGAGGGCGGCGGCGGCCACGTCGGGGTCGACCGTGGCCGGCTCGTCCAGGTACGTACTGTGGATCTCCCGAGCCCGGGCCACCACCTCGGCGTCGTGGCCCACGGCACCGGCCAGGGTGATGAGCAGGCCGCGGGTCTGGCGGCTGCGCTCGTCGTCGCCGGGGGACGGCTGCCAACTCAGGCGATCCAGAGCCGGTCTGCTCACGTCGGCCACCCAGTGGCCGAAGTCGTCCCGGGCCTCCCCCTCGAGGAGGTGGTCGAGGGCGCTCAGGGCGGTGGCCAGGGTGGACCAGACGGTGTGGTCGGACTCCGAGGCGAAGCCGCCGGCCAGGTCCAAGAAGGCGGGGGCGGGGGTGTCGGCGGCCAGCACGGCGGCCCAGGTGTCGTCGACCAGCAGGGCCCGCTCCACCGGGGCCAGGCCGTCGAGCGACGCACGCAGCGAGGCCAGCAGCTCAGGCGCGTAGCGGACCCGGTAGAAGCCGTGACCGCCGGCGTTGACCACCACCGGAGAGGCGGGGCCGCCTGTTCGGGCAACGTCGCTCACCGCGATGTCCACATCGACCGCCGCGCCGTCGAGAAGCACCCGGCGGGGCTCGTCGGACCCGGTGGCGACCAGCGCCGGCACCGGCCAGGTGGCGGCCTCGGTGGCCCCCCCGCCGGCGAAGACGAAGCGGCGCTGGTCGAGGCGAACCCCCGCCTCGGTGGCCTCCACCCCGACCAGGGGGTAGCCGCCCTGGAAGATCCAGGCGTCCATGATGCGTCGCACGGGCTCGCCGGTGGCCTCCTCGATGGCGTCCCACAGGTCGGTGGTCTCGGCGTTGGCGTAGGCGTGGGCGTCCAGGTAGCGGCGGATGCCGTCGCGGAAGCCCTCGGTGCCCAGGTACTGCTCGAGCATGCGCAGCACCGATGCGCCCTTCTGGTAGGTGAGGACGTCGAACATGCCCTCGGCCTCCTCGGGGGAGCGCACGGGGTACTCCACGGGCCGGGTGCTGGCCAGCGAGTCGACGGCGAAGGCCGCGGCCCGCTCGGTGGCGAAGGAGTCCCAGCGCCGCCACTCGGGGCGGAAGGCGTCGACGGCGGCCACTTCCATGAAGGTGGCGAAGGCCTCGTTGAGCCACAGGCCGTTCCACCACTTCATGGTGACCAGATCCCCGAACCACATG
>JALZNY010000036.1 GCA_030857525.1 Actinomycetota bacterium | reverse complement strand
GTGGCGGAAGGCGGCGCTGTCGTCCAGGGTCACCTTGGCGTCCAGCGCCACCAGCTCGCCGGCGGCGGTGACCACCAGGGGGTTGACCTCGACCAGCTCGGCATCGCCCTCGGCGTAGGCCACCCAGAGCAACCCGAGCATCTCCACCAGCGCCTCCCCCGCCGGCTCGGCCAGGCCGGCGGCCGCCACCCACTCCCGGCACCGCTCGGTCGACAGACCGTCGACGGGATCGACGTGGAGGCGGGCCACGGCCTCGGGCTCCTCGGCGGCCACGGTCTCGATGTCGACCCCGCCCCGGGCCGAGAGCAGACCCAGGTGCACCCGGGCCGAGCGATCGAGGGTGAAGCTGACGTAGTGCTCGGCTGCGATCTCCGAGGCCCGCTCCACCCAGACCTGCTCGACCGTATGGCCGGAGATGTCCAGGCCCAGGATGGCGTCGGCCGCCACCCTGGCCTCGGCAGCATCGGCGGCCAGACGGATTCCGCCCGCCTTGCCCCGACCCCCCACCCGCACCTGGGCCTTGACGGCGACGGGAAACCCCAGCTTCTCGGCGACGGCGACCGCTCCGTCGGCAGTGCCGGCCACCTCCCCGGCGGGCACGGGGACCCCGAAGGTGGCCAGGAACTGCTTGCCCTGGTACTCGTAGAGGTCCACGGACGCCGATACTAGGACGGTGGGCACCCGGCGTCCGGTGGTGATCGGCGTGCTCGCCGTTCTCTTCGGTGTGGCCCTGTTCGCCGGGCTGGCCCTGCTGTCGAGCTCGGGCCAGGTCGACGTGCGCCTGGGCGACGATGTGTTCAACGCCGGGCAGGTGGATCGCCTGGCCGCCAACATCGCCCAGGACGGGCCCATCGCCTATCCCGACGCCTCCCCCGAGCGGGGCCGAGACCTCTACATCCAGCACCTGGGCGAGACGCCCGAGGTGGGGTGGTTGGCCTTCGCCGCCCAGGCCCCGGGGGCGGAGCGGAGCTGCCTGCTGCAGTGGGCACCCGACCAGCGAGAGCTGGTCGACCCCTGCAGTGGGCAGCGCTTCCCGGCCGACGGTGAGGGCCTGACGCAGTACCCCACCACGGTGACCGAGGGCCTGCTCACCGTCGACCTGCGCCAGCCATCCCCCGCGAGGGAGTGAGGGCGGCCAGTTAGCTAGCTAGGCCAGGAGCATGCGCATGGGCTGGAGCTGGCGTGAGAACGGGTTGAGGACGAGGCCCAGGATCTCCAGGGTGACGACGCCGAGCAGGGCCTCGTCCCCCGCCTCGCCGAGGATGACGGGCGTGTGGGCACGGCCCTGGGGAAGCTCGATCTCGCACTCGGAGACCCCTCGTTCCAGCGGGCTCCCGTCAGCCAGGCTGAAGGTGACCGACCGCGAGGGCTGCAACTGAAGCCGCTGCCAGACCTCGGTGGGCAAGAGGGAGTAGGTGGCGCCGCTGTCCACCAGGAAGCGCACCTCTTCCTGGACCCCGGAGCCCCGGACCACGCCTTCTATGTAGGTCACCCCCACATCGACCAGTCAATCAGGATGAAAGGATTCTTCGGCGTTCAGCGCAGCCTCTCCAGGGGGGTCCAGCACAGCAGGAGGCGCTTCTCGCCCACGCCCGGGAAACGGATGAGGGCTTCGGCCTTGTCCCCGGTGCCGCTCAGATCGAGCACGACGCCGTCGCCCCACTTCTTGTGGCGGACGTCGTCGCCCAACCGCAGGCCGAGCGCCTCGGCTCCGGTGCTGGGGGGCGGCCGGGACTGGTGCAGGGCCGACTCGACGATGCGGGGCCGGGCGCCGAACACCCGACCTTCGGGCTCGTTGCCCCCCTGGAACCGATCGGCGCCGGCCCGCCGGCGGGGACTGTCGAAGGCCCCCGCCCCGGCGCTGCGGCGGCGCCCGGGCTGCTCCCCCACCGTCTTGACCAGCTCCTCGGGTAGCTCCCTGAGGTACCGGCTGGGCGGGTTGTAGCTGGTGGCGCCGAACAGGCTGCGCCGCCAGGCCGAGCTGAGGTAGAGGCGCTCCCGGGCCCGGGTGATGCCCACGTAGGCCAGGCGGCGCTCCTCCTCCAGCTCGGCCGGCTCGGTCAGGGCCCGCAGGTGGGGGAACACCCCCTCCTCCATACCGGTGAGGAACACCACAGGAAACTCCAGGCCCTTGGCCGAGTGCAGGGTCATCAGCAGCACCGCTGACTCGTCGCCCCCGAGCCCGTCGGTGTCGGCCACCAGGCTGACGGTCTCGAGGAAGGCGTCGACACTGTCGACCTCCCCGGCCACCCCGATCAGCTCGGCCAGGTTCTCGATGCGACCCTGGGCCTCGACGCTGCGCTCGGCCTCCAGCTCGGCCCGGTAACCGCTGGCCCCCAAGGCGGCGTCGAGCACCTTGGCCGGCCCTTCTCCGGCCTCGACCAGGACCCGCAGCTCGCCCAGCAAGTCCAGGAAACGGCCGATCCCCTTGAGGGCCGGCCCCTTGACCCCCGCGTCCTCGGCCCGCTCAAGGGCCACCGCGAAGGTGATGCCCTGGCTCTTGGCCCACGCGTCGAGCCGACCGACCGTGGTGTCGCCCACCCCCCGCCGGGGCACGTTGAGCACCCGCTTGAGCGACACCTCGTCGGCCGGGTTGGCCGTGGCCCGCAGGTAGGCCAGCGCGTCCTTGATCTCCCGGCGGTCGTAGAAGCGGGCGCCCCCGATGACCTTGTAGGGGATGCCGCTGCGGACGAGCTGCTCCTCGATGACCCGGCTCTGGGCGTTGGTCCGGTAGAACACGGCCAGGTCGCCCCAGCGGTAGGTGCCGCCGTCGTGGAGGCGAGCCACCTCGCCCCCCACGAAGGCGGCCTCGTCGTGCTCGTCCTCGGCGGTGTAGCGCACGATGCGCTCGCCTCCCGCCTGGTCGGTCCACAGGTCCTTGGGCGTACGCCCCAGGTTGTGGGCGATGACGGCGTTGGCGGCGTCGAGGATGGTCTGGGTCGAGCGATAGTTCTGGTCCAGCACCACGACGGAGGCGTCGGGGAACGCCTTCTCGAAGTCGAGGATGTTGGAGATGTCGGCGCCTCGAAAGCGGTAGATGCTGTTGTGGACCAGCACACCGTTGGCCACGTAGGTGTGGACCGGATCGACCTCCAGGTCGTAGACCGGGCCGTCGTAGTCCTCGACCTCGACCTCGTCAACCCGCGCTTCGACGATGGTGCCTTCTTCTTCGACGAGGACCTGCATCCCCACCCTCAGGTGCGACAGCGGGGTGAAGGTCCAGATCCTTCCATCGATCAAGGCTCGGCGCCTGATCTCGAGATCCCCTGCGGAGGCCACCGCCTTGGCCATCTCAAGCGCTTCCCTGTACTCCTTCCGGCTGGTCTCGACTCGGGCGCCACCCAGACGTCCCGGACGGACCGAAAAACCCTCCTCCTTGAGTCTGGCTGCGATCTCCATGCGATTCGACGACCACTGAACCCGGTGGTAGGCCGCGTTTCCTCGACGGTCGCTGAACATGGTCAGGTTGACGCTCTGGCGACGAGCTCCGTTCGCCGGTCGAAGGTGGGGGAACTCGAGGTGGAGGTCGAAGTCCTCCATCAGGCGCTTGAAGGCCGAGGCGGTGTCGAGCTCGAGGTAGAGCCGCTTGAGCCAGACCTCGTCCATCGCCAGCTTCCGGCCTATGCCATGGAAGCAGGCGGTCGGCAGCCCGTACTGAGCGGCGAACCAGGCCTCCCAGTAGCTGGCCTCGGCGCGAGTTGCGCACACCCGCAGTACCCAGAGCTTGTCGCCATGCTCCTGATTCAGACGTACTCGCACGCCCTGATCCGGTTGTCCTTGGGCGTTCGAGCGAACGCTCTTTGCGAGGCCGATCCTGTAGCCCCGGTCGGATCGGAACATGGCGTAGACGACCCAACCTCCTGGTTCGAGGGCCAGATCGGCAAGCACGATGTGGTGTGGAGTGCCGCGCAATGTCCGCCCGGCTGCGCTCACCTGGTAGACACGACCGCTCCACAGGCCCCGATGCACGACCCGAACGCGTCCGGTGAAGGTCTCGGTCGTGCCCCCCGTACCGAGAACCTCGTCGCCTTGGGCCAACGTCTCGATCGGACGAGGTCCGCCTGGCGTCGACACCAAGGTGCCGGGAGGTAGGCACTGGTCACTGTCGCCCACCACGAAGACGTTGCCGTGACCCTGGGCCAGCAGGACCACCAGCTCGTTCTGGGCCCGGTTGGTGTCCTGGTACTCGTCGACCAGGACATGGCGGAAGCGGCGCTGGTAGTGCTCCAAGACGGCGGGGTGCTGGCGGAACAGGCGCACCGTCTGGGCCAGGAGGTCGTCGAAGTCCATGGCCCCGGCCTGCACCAGGCGCTTCTGGTACTCGACGTAGATCTCCGCGATGCGGCGCTCGAAGATGGTGCCGGCCGCCTCGCCGTAGCCCTCCGGCGACATCAGCTCGTTCTTGGCCGTGCTGATGGCGCTGTGTACCGCCCGGGGGCTCATCCGCTTGGGATCGATGTCGAGGTCACGCAGCACGTAGCCGGTGAGGCGCCGGGCGTCGGCCTGGTCGTAGATGGTGAACGAGGAGGGGTAGCCGAGCACCCCGCCGTGGCGGCGCAGGATGCGCACGCAGGCGGCGTGGAAGGTCGACACCCACATGCGGTCGGCCACCGGGCCCACCAGGGCGGCCACCCGCGACTTCATCTCGTCGGCCGCCTTGTTGGTGAAGGTGATGGCCAGGATCTCGAAGGGCGACACCCCCTGGGCGATGAGGTGGGCGATGCGGTGGGTGAGCACCCGGGTCTTGCCCGAACCGGCGCCGGCCACCACCAGCAGGGCGCCCTCGCCGGCCGTGACCGCCTCGGCCTGATCGGGGTTGAGGCCGTCCAGGAGGTCGCGACGCTGGGGGGCGGCAGGGCTGGGCATGACTACCGTCACCCTACCGAGGACCTACGACAGCGCCCGGGGCTGTCGATCCGCCGGCGGGGGATGTCTGATCCGGCCGCGAAGGGGCGAGACTGGGACCATGACCACGACCGAGGCTGCCACCCCCACCATCGGTCCTGCCGATGCGCTGCTGTTCGAGCTCCTGGCCACGCCCGAAGGCCGAGCCGACCCCTACCCCCGCTACGCCCAGCTCCGGGAGAACTGGCCCGTCCACCGCCTGGTGCTGGAGGCGCCGGGATCGTCGGTGGGCACCTGGGTCCTCACCCGCTTCGACCACTGCCAGGCCGTCCTGCGCCACCCCAAGGTGGGCAAGGACTTCAACGCCATGCAGCGCCGCTGGGGCCTGAGTGGCGAGGAGCTGGCCGCCCAGCAGGCCTTCAGCAACGATCGGCCCTCCATGCTGTTCCTCGACCCGCCCGACCACACCCGGCTGCGGGGGCTGGTCTCCAAGGCCTTCACCCCCCGCACCGTGGAGGCCCTCCGACCCAAGATCGAGCGCCTGGCCGACGAGGTGCTCGACACCCTCGGCACCGGCGAGGTCGACATCATGGCCGCCCTGGCCTTTCCCCTCCCGGTGAGCGTCATCGGCGAGATGCTGGGCGTCCCGGCCGCCGACCGGCCTCAGTTCCAGCGCCTGGTGCGGGCCTCGGCCGCGGCCCTGGAGCCCTTCGTCCCCCCCGAGGCTCTGACGCTGGCCAACGAGGCGACCGTGGAGATGGAGGACTACTTCCGCCACCTGGTGGCCGAGCGACGCCAGGCCCCGGGCGACGACCTGTTGACCCAGCTCATCGCCGCCGAGGACGACGGTGACCAGCTCAGCACCCAGGAGCTGCTGTCGACGGCCATCCTGCTCTTCGCCGCCGGCTTCGAGACGACAACCAACCTGATCGGCAACGGCCTCCTGGCTCTCCTGCGCCATCCCGACCAGCTCGAGCGCCTGCGACGCGACCCCGGCTTGCTCCCCAGCGCGGTCGACGAGCTGTTGCGCTACGACAGCCCGGTGCAGGTCAACGGCCGCGTGGTGGGCGACGACATCGAGATCGACGGTCACGCCCTGCCCGCCGGCGCCATCGTGCTCGTCCTCCAAGGAGCGGCCAACCGCGACCCCCTCCACTTCAGCGACCCCGACCAGCTCGACGTGGGCCGGGCCGAAGGGGCATCGATGAGCTTCGGCACCGGCATCCACTTCTGCCTGGGCGCGGCCCTGGCCCGGGTGGAGGGCCAGGTGGTCTTCGGCCGCCTGCTCGAGCGCTTCGCCAACATCGAGCTGCTTAACGACAACCCTCCCTACCGCGACAGCATCACCCTGCGGGGCCTGGCCGAGCTCCCGGTGCGCCTGCACCCGGCCTGATCCGAGACCCTGCGGTGACCAAGGAGCTCGAAGGCGACACCCATCGCAAGGCGCTGCGCATCAACCTCGATCCCCGCTGGTACGGCACCATCGCCGAGATCGGGGCGGGCCAGGAGGTGGTCCGTTGGTTCTTCCGGGTCGGTGGCGCCGCCGGAACGATCGCCAAGTCGATGTCGGCCTACGACATGACCGTCAGCGACGCCGTCTACGGCGAGACCGACCGCTACGTGTCCAAGAACCGCCTCCAGTCCATGCTCGACCACGAGTACCAGCTCGACCTCGAGCGCCTGAGCGACGTCCGGGGCGACAGCACGTCGTTCTTCGCCTTCGCCGACACGGTGGTCGCCCGCAGCTTCGGAGGCACCAACGAGTGCCACGGCTGGATGGGGGTGAAGTTCCAGGCCTACCCCCGCGACGAGCCCAGCCAGATCGTGCTGCACGTACGCATGCTCGACGCCGAGGCCTCGCTCCAGCAGGAGGCGCTGGGCATCGTCGGGGTCAACCTGCTCTACGGCGCCTTCTTCGAGCGCCACGAGCCCGAGCAGCTCGTCGAGAGCCTCCTCGACCGGCTCAGCACCGGCCGCATCGAGATCGACCTGATCCAGTTCCGGGGCATCGAGTTCCGCTCCGTCGACCACCGGCTGATGGCCATGAAGCTGGTGCAGCTCGGCCTCAGCGGCGTGGCCATGTTCGGTCCCGACCGTGAGGTCCTCCAGCCCAGCGAGGCGCTGCGCAAGAAGGCGGTCCTCGTCGAGCGGGGCAGCTTCCGCCCCACCACGCTGGTCAACCTCGACATGCTGGAGTGCGCCATGGCCAAGTTCCAGGCCGACCCGGCCGTGGAGGGCCGACCGGTGCTGCCCTTGATGGAGATCACCATGAGCAACCTCCTGGCCGGGGGGCCCGACGTCGACCGGCGCGACTTCCTGGCCCGGGCCGAGCTGCTCGGCGCCTGCGGCATGACCGTGCTCATCTCCGACTACTTCGAGTACTACCGCCTGGCCTCGTACCTGGCCACCCGGACCCAGGAGCGGATCGGCATCGTCATGGGCGTCCCCAGCCTCCTCGAACTGTTCGACGAGCGCTACTACGCCCAGCTTCCGGGTGGAATCCTGGAGAGCTTCGGACGGCTGTTCAAGAACGACCTGAAGCTCTACGTGTACCCGCTGCGCGAGCACGACGACGACCACCTCCAGACTGTCGAGAACCTCCAGGTCGCCGCCGAGCTGCGCCCGCTGTACGACTACCTGGCCGGACGAGGCAGCTTCGTCCCCCTCGACAACTACCGCCCCGAGTACCTCTCCATCTTCAGCCGCGACGTGCTGGCCCGGATCACCGCTCGTGATGCCTCCTGGGAGTCGATGGTCCCGCCCGCAGCCGCCGAGCTGATCAAGAAGCGCTCCTTCTTCGGCTACGCCAAGCCCAGGACAGGCTGAGGGTCGGGCGCTCTTTCAGCTCGCCCGCAGCGCCGCCGACGGACGGACCCGGCGAGCGGCGCGAGCGGGCACGGCGGCGACCAGGTTGGCCATGACGATGCCGGCCAGGACGACCACGAGGAGCCCCAGGGCGGGCACGCTCGGTTCGGGCACGACGTCGAGCTGGCCGGCAAAGAGGTTCCAGAGTTGGCGACCGAGGACCACCCCGAGGGGCACGCCGACAACCAGGCCGGCGACGACGGTGGCGCTGGCCTGCCAGGCGACGGTGGCGCTGATCTGGCCTCGGGTGAACCCGAGGGTCTTGAGCAGCGCCAGTTCGCGCCGGCGCCGCCGGACTGAGGTGCCGAGGCCCACGGCCAGCGACGCCAGCGCGCCGAGAACGAGCGACCCGGCGAGCAACGCCGGTGCGGCGCCGATGCTCCCGGCGTTGACGATCTCAGCCGGGCGTTGAGCGGCCAGGACCTCGGAGCCCCCTGGGAACTCGCCGATCGACGCCGTGGTCTCGGCCAGGTGGGCCATCTCGGCCTCGGGATCAGTCCCGTGCCGGAAGCGGACGAAGAGGGCGGCCGGCCCGGCGTTGATGAGATCCACCACCTCCGGGGCCACGATGGCCCCCACCCCGAGGGAGGTGTGGGCGGCAAAGGCGGCTCCGAGAGTGGGGAAGGTGGCGATGCCCACCACCGTCAGCTGGCGTTGCTGTGCCGGTCCTCCGAGCACCACCGTGTCGCCCACGTGCTTGCCCAACTCGCCGGCGGTGGCCGGGCCGAGCACGATCTCGTCCGAGCCGCGTATGGGGCGGCCCTCGACCAGCGGTGGGAGCACGTCACCTCCCGGCTCCATGGCCAGGAGCGGCAAGTTGTGACCGTCCAGGGAGTCGGAGGCGAACCAGGTGCCCGACCAGGCCGCAACTTTGGGGTCGTGGTCGAGCACGGCCGACGCCTTGTCGAGGTCGATGTCGCCGTAGCCCGCAGTGTCGAGGATGGTGGCGTCCCAGTCCCACCCGTAGAGGCGAGGTTGGGCCAGGAGGGCATCCAGGCTGGCGCCGAAGGTGACGGCGCCCACCAGCGCCATCACCGACACCACCGCGCCGGCCAGGACCGAGCGCACGGGCACGGCCACGGTCCCCCGGCCGGGCTCCAAGGCCGACCGGAGGCCGAAGACAGCGGCCGGGCCGAGCCCCGCAACCTTGGCGGCGGCGCTCACCCTCGACGATCGAGCGGTCGCCGCCTGGCGAAGCCCGATCCGATGAGGCGATTCCCGCCAGGCCGCGACGGCGGTGAGCACGGACAAGATGGCCACGATGCCCAAGGCGCCGAGGCCGAGCACGGTGAAGTCGACGTCGACCCCCTTGGCCGCCTCGACCC
>JALZNY010000035.1 GCA_030857525.1 Actinomycetota bacterium | reverse complement strand
ACCTCGCCGTCATAGCCCCGGGAACGCAGGTAGCCCCGGGCCCGGGCCGCGTCGGGGCTGGTCAAGAGCCGTTCGTGGTACCACTCCACGGCTCGGGCCATGGTCTCCACCAACCGGGACCGTCGCCGGCGCTCCCCCGACTCCCGCTGGTTGTCCCAGCGCAGCTCCATGCCCACCCGGGCCGCCAGGGTCTCCACCGCCCCGACGAAGTCGAGCTGGCGGGTCTCGCGCACGAAGGTGATGGCGTCACCCTTGGCCTGGCAGCCGAAGCAGTACCAAAAGCCAAGGTCGGGGTTGACCGAGAACGACGGGGTGCGCTCGGTGTGGAAGGGGCACAGGCCCACCCAGCGGCTGCCCGAGCGGCGTAGCGCCACCTGCTCGCCGACCACCGCCACCAGGTCGGTGGCGGCCCGCACCCGGTCGATGTCGTCGGCGGCGATGCCCATCGCCCCCAAAAGTAGTGCTCGCGGGAGGCGCCCGGGCCTTACCTCTCGGCAGCCACTTCGTCCCGCTTCTCGGCCCGCAGCGAAGCCACGATGGCCACGGTGAGCACCACGGCGATGACGGCTAGTGAGGCGAAGGTGGGGAAGTGGTAGATCTCGGCGATGAGCATCTTGATGCCCACGAAGGCCAGGATGACCCCGAGGCCCAGGTTGAGGTAGCGGAAGCGCCCGGCCATGCCCGCCAGGCAGAAGTACAGCGCCCGCAGCCCGAGGATGGCGAAGGCGTTGGAGCTGAACACGATGAAGGGCTCGCGGCTCACGGCCAGGATGGCGGGGATGGAGTCGACGGCGAAGACCACGTCGGTGCTCTCGATCATGATGAGCACGGCGAACAACGGGGTGGCCAGGCGCTTGCCGTTGCGCCGGCTGAAGATCTTCTGGCCGTCGTACTCGTCGGTCGACGGCACCACCTTGCGCACGGCGCGGAGCACCAGGCTCTTCTCCGGATGGACCTCGGCCTCTTGGTGGCGGGCGATCTTGAACGCCGAGTAGAGCAGCAACGCCCCGAAGACGTAGAGGACCCAGTCGAAGCGCTCGATGAGGGCCACCCCGGCGAAGATGAAGATGGCCCGCAGCACCAGGGCGCCGAAGATGCCCCAGAACAACACCCGGAACTGGTACTGGGCGGGCACCCGGAAGTACGACAGGATCACCGCCCAGACGAAGACGTTGTCGATCGACAGGCTCTTTTCGATCAGGTAGCCGGAGAGGTACTCGCCGGCCGCCTGGCCGCCGTGCCAGCCCAGGATGACCAGGGTGAAGGCGGTGCCGATGCTGATCCACACCGCGCTCTCGATCGCCGCTTCCTTGAAGCTGACGGCGTGAGGGCGGCGGTGGATGACGAGGACGTCGACCAAGAGCAGAACGGCCACCAGGGCGACGAACGCGGCCCACTGCCAGGGCGCCACCTCGAAGCTGGCGAAGTTGGCGCCGTCGGCCGCTTCCACGGCCAGGGTCAGGGGGGACACGGTGTCGAGCCTCGGGTCAGCGGGTGTCGCCGGCGGCGCCGGCTCCGTGGGCGCCCAACACCGCTTGGGCGGCGGCCAGGCGGGCGATGGGGACGCGGTAGGGCGAACACGACACGTAGTCGAGGCCGGCGTCGAAGAACAGCTCGATCGACTCCGGATCACCACCGTGCTCGCCGCAGACCCCCAGCTTGAGCCCGGGCTTGGCCGAGCGCCCCCGGGTGGCGGCCAGGCGCACCAGCTCGCCCACCCCGGCCGCGTCGATGGTCTCGAAGGGGTTGCGGGCCAGCAGGCCCTGCTCCAGGTAGGGGCCCATGACCCGGCCCTCGATGTCGTCGCGACTGAAGCCCAGCGCCATCTGGGTGAGGTCGTTGGTCCCAAAGGAGAAGAAGTCGGCCGCATCGGCGATCTCGCCCGCCAGCAGCGCCGCCCGGGGCGTCTCGATCATGGTGCCGATGGTGACGTCGACTGATGCGCCCTTGCCGGCGGCAGCCGAGGCCTCGGCGATGGCGACCTCGACCCAGCCTCGGGCCAGGGCCAGCTCCTCTCGGCTGATGGTGAGGGGGATCATGATCTCCACCACCGGCTTGCCGCCGGCCGCCTTGCGCTCGACCGCCGCCTCCATGAGGGCCCGCACCTGCATGGCGTACAGGCCGGGCTTGATCACGCCCAAGCGGACCCCCCGGGTGCCGAGCATGGGGTTGACCTCCTGCCACCACCGGGCCGCGGCCAGGAGCTGGACCTCGTCGACGGACAGGCCGACGGTGGCCGCCTTGACCGCCAGCTCCTCGACGCCGGGCAGGAACTCGTGCAGGGGCGGGTCGAGCAGGCGCACGGTGACGGGCAGGCCGTCCATGGCCTCGAGCACCTCGAGGAAGTCGGCCTTCTGCACAGCCCGCAGCTTCTCCAGGGCGATGGCCTCGGCCTCGGGCGTAGCCGCCAGGATCATCTCCCGCACGACGGGAAGGCGGTCCTCGCCCAGGAACATGTGCTCGGTGCGGCACAGGCCGATGCCCTCGGCCCCAAAGGCCCGCGCCCGGGCCGCGTCGGTGCCGGTGTCGGCGTTGGCCCGCACGGCCAGGCGGCCGTCACGGATCTCGTCGGCCCACGAGAGGATGGTGGTGAGCTCGTCGGGCACGTGCCCGACCGAAAGGGCCACGGCCCCGATCACCACCTCGCCGGTGGTGCCGTCGAGGGAGATGACATCCCCCTCGGACACGACCACGCCGCCCACCGAGAACGACGAACCGGAGATGCGGACCTGCTCGGCGCCGCAGACCGCAGGCTTGCCCCAGCCCCGGGCCACGACGGCGGCGTGGCTGACCAGCCCCCCCCGGGCGGTGAGGATGCCCTCGGCCGCAGCCATGCCGTGGATGTCCTCCGGCGAGGTCTCGTTGCGCACGAGCACCACCTGCTCGCCCCGTCCCGCCGCGGCGGCGGCATCGTCAGCGGTGAAGTAGGCCTTGCCCACCGCCGCGCCGGGGGAGGCGGCCAGGCCCTTGGTCAGCACGGTGCGGGGGCCCGGCGCGAACTGGGGGTGGAGCACGGAGTCGAGGTGGTCGGCGGTGATGCGTGACACCGCCTCGGTCTTGGAGAGCTTGATGTTGCGGTCCTTGGTCATCTCCACGGCCATGCGCAGCGCCGCCGCCCCGGTGCGCTTGCCCACCCGGGTCTGGAGCATCCACAGCTTGCCCGACTCGATGGTGAACTCGGTGTCGAGCATGTCGCGGTAGTGCTTCTCGAGGCCCTCGAAGATCCTCATGAGCTGTGCGTAGATCTTGGGGAAGTGCACCTTCAAATCGGACAGGGGCAGGGTGGCGCGGGTGCCGGCCACCACGTCCTCACCCTGGGCGTTGATCAAGAAGTCGCCGTAGGCGCCCTTGGCCCCGGTGCTGGGGTCGCGGGTGAAGCCCACCCCGGTGCCCGAGTCGTCGCCCCGGTTGCCGAAGACCATGGCCTGCACGTTCACGGCCGTGCCCAGGTCGTGGCTGAGCCTCTCCCGATTGCGGTAGGCGTTGGCCCGGGGTGAGTTCCACGAGGCGAAGACGGCTTCCACGGCCGCCCGCAGCTGCACGTCGGGGTCCTGGGGGAAGGGGGCACCGGTGTGGTCCTGGACGATCCCCTTGAAGCCCCGCACGACCATGGCCAACACGTCGGCCTCGATCTCGGCGTCGGTGCGCGCCGACGAGAGCTTGCGAGCCCCCTCGAAGAGCTCCTCGAACTCCTCGCCGGGGACATCGAGCACGATCTTGGCGAACATCTGGATGAAGCGCCGGTAGGAGTCGTAGGCGAAGCGGTCGTCGCCGGTCTGCTTGGCCAGGCCCTCGACCGACTCGTCGTTGAGGCCCAGGTTCAACACCGTGTCCATCATCCCCGGCATGGAGAACTTGGCCCCGGAGCGCACGCTCACCAGCAAGGGGTCGGAGGGGTCGCCCAGGCGCTTGCCCATCGACTTCTCCAGCTTCTTGCGGTGCTTGGCCACCTCGTCGTCGAGGCCCTTGGGCCACCCCCCGTGCATGTAGTTGCGGCACGCCTCGGTGGAGATGGTGAAGCCCGGGGGCACGGGCAGGCCGAGCACCGACGTCATCTCGGCCAGGTTGGCCCCCTTGCCCCCCAGCAGGTCCTTGAGGGTCATCGGGGCCTGGCGGTGCTTGTGGTCGAACGAGTACACGAAGGTCACCCATCGAGACTAGAGGGTGACCCTGGTTGCTCACATGGAGCAACCAGGTCCACTAGGAGGTGTGACTAGGTGTACGGTGGTGGGCATGAGCCGGACCAACATCGACATCGACGACGAGCTGGTGGAACGGGCCATGCAGCGGTACCGACTGCCGACCAAGACCGAGGCGGTCAACTTCGCCCTCTACAAGCTGGTGGGAACCCGCTACACGCAGCGCGACATGCTTGACATGGAAGGTACCGGGTGGGACGGCGACCTCGACGAGATGCGCCGCACCCGGTTTCCCGAGTGGTCGGAGTGATCGTCCCCGACAGCTCGGCCTGGATCGAGTTCTTTCGCCGGACGGAGAGCCCCGTCAACCTGACCATGCGTCAACTCATCAACGACGGTGCGGAGCTGGCGACGTCCGAGATCGTCCTCATGGAGGTGCTGGCAGGAGCCCGGTCCGACCGCCATCGAGACGAGTTACGCGAGCGGCTCATGCGCTACCCCCTGCTCACGCTCCGGCCCCTGGACGGCTACGAGGCGGCGGCCGAGCTCTACCGGATGTGCCGGCGAGGCGGGGAGACCATTCGCAAGATGACCGACTGCCTGGTGGCCGTCCCCGCCATCGAGGCGGGGGCGAGTGTGTTGCACAACGACTCGGACTTCGACGCCCTGGCCCGTCACACGTCCCTGCGAGTCGAACCTGTCAACGTCTAGCCGAGGGAATGAGCCAGGCTCTAACCGAGGCGGTCGGCCAGCTCGGCGACCAGGGCGTCGATGGGGACCCGGACCTGGTCGAGGGTGTCGCGGTCGCGGATGGTCACCGCCTTGTCGTCCAGGCTGTCGAAGTCGACCGTGACACACCACGGCGTGCCGATCTCGTCCTGGCGTCGGTAGCGCCGGCCTATGGCCTGGGTCTCGTCGTAGTCGCACATCCACCGGGGCTGGACGAGGCCGAGCACCTCCTGGGCCAGCGGGAGGAGGGTGTCCTTGCGTGACAGGGGCAGGACCGCCACCTGGTACGGAGCCAGGCTCGGGTGCAGGCGCAGCACGGTGCGGGCCTCGCCGTTGACCTCGTCGGTGTCGTAGGCGGCCAGCAGGAATGCCATCATGGCCCGGGTGGCGCCGGCCGCGGGCTCGATGACATGGGGCACGTAGCGGGTGCCGCTGGCCTGGTCGAAGTACTCCAGCCTCTCGCCCGACGCCTGGGCGTGCTGGGTGAGGTCGTAGTCGCCCCGGTTGGCGATCCCCTCCAGCTCGCCCCAGCCCCAGGGGTAGAGAAACTCCACGTCGGAGGTGGCGCTGGAGTAGTGGCTCAGCTCGTCGGCGTCATGGGGCCGCAGCCGCAGCCGGTCCTCGGGGATGCCGAGATCGACATACCAGCGGTAGCGCTGATCACACCAGTACTCGAACCACCCGGGCGCCTCGTCGGGCGGCACGAAGTACTCCATCTCCATCTGCTCGAACTCGCGGGTGCGGAAGATGAAGTTGCCCGGGGTGATCTCGTTGCGGAACGACTTGCCCACCTGGGCGATGCCGAAGGGCGGCTTCTTGCGCGACGTCTCCAGCACGTTCTTGAAGTTGACGAACATGCCCTGGGCCGTCTCCGGTCGCAGGTAGGCCACGGCGCTGTCGCTCTCGACCGGGCCGGCGTGGGTCTTGAACATGAGGTTGAACTGGCGAGCCTCGGTGAAGCTGTCGCGCTTCCCACAGCGAGGGCAGACCGACGGATCATCAAGCTGGTCGAGTCGGAAGCGCTCGTGGCACTCCCGGCAGTCGACCAGAGGATCGGTGAAGTTGCCCAGATGACCTGAGGCCTCCCAGATGGCGGGGGGCGAGAGGATGGCGGCGTCGAGGCCCACCACGTCGGATCGGAGCTGCACCATGGAGCGCCACCAGGCCTGCTTCACGTTGCGCAGGGCCAGCACCCCGACGGGGCCGTAGTCGTAGGTGGAGCGGAAGCCCCCGTAGATCTCGGCCGAGGGGAAGACGAAGCCCCGCCGCTTGCAGAGGTTCACCACCTGGTCGAACTCGTCGGGCATGATGAGCGACTGTAGCGGCGGACCAAGAACCGCTCGGGTTCGTTTCGACCACATCAACTCAGGAGGCGACGATCGTGCACAGGCATCGGAAACTGGTGGCGCTGGCTGGGGTCGTGGCTCTCCTGCTCGTGGGGTGCGCCGGCGACGACCCGGGCGAGGTCGCCGTCCCCTCGACGTCGTCGACCACCGTCGGTTCGACGACGTCGTCGACCACGCCGGAGGATCCGACCAAGTCCACCTCGTCGACGACGGCCGTCCCGGAGGGTGGAGCGGGCGCCTGCGCAGTCTCGGAGAGTCCCATCCCGCCGACGGGCGCCGCCGACGTGAGCGAGGTCAGCGCCGACGTCGACGGTGACGGCGCACCCGATCGCGTCGTGGCTTACCGGGAAAGCGACGGCAACCGGCGGGTGGCCGTCGAGCTGGCCGCTGGGGGCACGGCGGCGGTGGACGCCAGCGAGAGCTCGATCGACGGGCCGGCGCCGCTGTCGGTGCTCGGTGGCGTCGACTTGGGCGGTGACGGCCAGACCGTCCTGGCCATCACCAGCGCCGGGGCGTCGGTCGTGGTCGTGGGCCTCTTCCAGTTCGTGGAGTGCGCCTTGGCCCGGGTCAGCTTCGAGGCGGGCCAGCCCGCCGAGCTGCCGGTGGGCGGCGGCGTCACCCACGGTGACGGGCTGGCGTGCACCGACGAGAGCCTCGTGGTCCTCAGCGCCACCAGTGCCGACGGCGAGACGTTCACCGCCACCGAGACCACCTACCAGGTCGACGGCAACACCCTCGTCGAGTTGGGAGCGGAGAGCGCCACCCTCACCCGGGGAGGCGACGACGCTGAGCTCGAGCGCTACTCCACCATCGACTGCCCGGGCCTGGAGCGGGAGCTGTAGGCCCCGAACACAACCTCAAGCGGGATCGAGGAGGCCGGGGGTGCGCAGGCGGCGCTCGAGGTGATGCTCGAGGGTCCGGGTGGCCAGGTGCTCGAGCTCGGCGCTGGCCGTCGTAGCGGACTCGGCCAGCACCCCCACCAGGTCGCCCCCGAGGATTCGCCGCAACAAGGCGACGGCGTCGGGCGTGATGCGGGTGCCCCGCCGACACGCCCGGCACAACACGCCCCCCTCGCCCGGGTCGAAGGCCTCCAGGGCCTCAACGTCGCCGGTCGTCCCACAGCGGGCGCAGGCATCGAGCGTGGGCCGGAAGCCCTGCTGGTCCAGCAGCTTCCAGATGAAGGCAGGCACCAGGAGCGGGGCCTCGCCGGCGGCGAGGGTGCGCAGGGCGCCCAACAGCATCTGGTAGAGGCGGGGGTCATCCTCGCCCTCCTGGACCACGGCGTCGACCACCTCCAACAGGATGAGGGCCCGACTCAGCCGGCCCAGATCCTCGCGCACGGGGCGGAAGTGCTCCAGGACCTCGGCCTGGGTGATGGTGTCGAGGTTGCGGCCCTCGTAGCACAGCAGGGCGACGTGGCTGAGGGGCTCGACCCGGGCCCCGAAGCGGCTCTTGGTGCGACGTACCCCTTTGGCCACCGCCCGCAGCTTGCCGTGGCCCTCGGTGACCAGCGTGACGATGCGGTCGGCCTCACCCAGCTTGATGGTGCGCAGCACGATGCCCCGCTCCCGGTACAGGCCCACGGTTCGGACTACTCGACCCCGCCGTAGCGACGGTCGCGCCGCTGGAACTCCCGCACCGCCTCGACCAGGTGCTCCCGGCGGAAGTCGGGCCAGAGGACATCGGTGAACACCAACTCGCTGTAGGCCAGCTCCCAGAGCAAGAAGTTGGAGATGCGGTACTCCCCCGACGTGCGCACGACCAGGTCGGGGTCGGGCATGGACGGGTCGTAGAGGTTGCGGGCGATGGCCCGCTCGTCGATCTTGTCGGCCGGCGTCCCCGCCGCCACCAGCGCCCGCACGGCGTCGACGATCTCTGCCCGCCCGCCGTAGTTGAAGGCGATGGTGAGGGTCAGCGTGGTGTTGGCCGCGGTCAGCTCCAGGGCCTGGTCCATGCGCCGGACCAGGCGCTTGGGCACCCGCCAGTCGCGCCGGCCTACGAAGCGGATGCGTACCCCCCGCTCGTGCAGCTCGTCGCGGCGGCGAGTCAGGATGCCCTCGTTGAACTGCATGAGGTAGCGGACCTCGTCGGCCGGCCGCCGCCAGTTCTCGGTCGAGAAGGCGTAGACGGTGAGCCAGCGGATCCCCAGCTCGAGGGCGCCCTCGACCGCGTCGAGCAGCGCCTCCTCCCCGGCGGCGTGGCCCTCGGTGCGGGGCAGGCCCCGCTTCTGGGCCCAGCGGCCGTTGCCGTCCATGACGCAGCCCACATGGGTGGGCACCCGCAGGGGGTCGATCCCGTCGAGGTCCACCGCTCGAAACTACTGCGTCTCGGCTAGAACCAGGGGATGCTGGAACGGCTGCGACGGCTGGCCGAGAGCCGTCCGTGGCTGGCGGTGATCCTCGATGTGCAGCAGCGCTTCGGGGAGGTGCACGGAGGGTCGCTGGCTGCAGCGGTCACCCTGGCCGCCTTCCTGTCGCTGTTCCCCCTGGTCCTGGTGGCCATCGCCGTGGTCGGCTTCTTCGCCTCCAACACCCCCGACCTGTCGGCCCAGGTGGCCGACTTCTTCGGCCTGGCCCGCACCGGTAACGCCCGCGAGGCCATCGCCCAGGCCATCGACACCGCCGAGGAGAGCCGGGCGGGTGCCTCCATCATCGGCTTCGCCGGCCTGCTCTGGTCCGCTCTGGGACTGGTGGGGGCGATGGCGTACGTCTACGACGCCGTGTGGCAGGTGACGGGGCGGGGGTTGAAGGACAAGGTGTTCGGCCTGGCCTGGGTGGTGGGTGCGGCCCTGGTGTTCGTCGGGTCCTTCGCCGTGACGGCCGTCCTCGGCTTCCTGCCTCCGGTGTTCG
>JALZNY010000284.1 GCA_030857525.1 Actinomycetota bacterium | reverse complement strand
GTGGCGTTCCTGCTCGAGCCTGACATCAAAGAGGCCCGGGGCGGGTTGCGTGACATCCACGCCCTGGCCTGGGCTGAGGCGGCGCGCCCTGTCCTGCTCGCCGGTGACGCGGCCGCCCTGGCCGGCGCCGAGGAGGTTCTCCTGGCCGTACGGGTCGAGCTGCACCGGACCACGGGACGAAGCTCGGACGAGCTGTTGCTGGAGCGCCAGGACGAGGTGGCCTCCGCCCTGGGTGACCCCGGAGCCGACGCCCTCATGGGCCGGGTGGCGGCCGCGGCCCGGACGGTGTCCTGGACGGGCGACGAGGTGTGGCACCGGCTGGCGTCGTCGCTGGCCGGGCCCCTCGGCCGGTTGTCCCGGCGCGACCGGAGCCTTGGTCCCGGGCTGGTGTTACGGGACGCTGAGGTGCACGTCGAGGCTGACGCGTCGATCGAGGGTGACCTGTCCCTGGTGCTCAGGGCAGCAGCCGCGGCAGCCACGGCAGGTGTTCCCATAGATCGACCCTCGCTCGAGCGCCTGGGGGCACAGGTGCCGGTCCTCGACGGGCCCTGGCCGGAGGGCACCCGTACCGCCCTGGTGGAGCTGCTGGCCACCGGGCGCCGGGCCATCCCCGTGCTGGAGGCGCTCGACCAGCGGGGCTTGGTGCACCGGGTGCTCCCCGAATGGGAGCCCAACCGGAGCCGGCCCCAACGCAACGCCTACCACCGCTTCACGGTGGATCGACACCTGTGCGAGACGGCCGCCAACGCCGCCGCCTTGACCTCCGGAGTAGCTCGACCCGACCTGTTGTTGGTCGGGGCGTGGCTGCACGACCTGGGCAAGGGCTACCCCGGCGACCACACCGAGGTGGGCATGGAGCTCCTGGCCAGCGTGGGGCCCCGGATGGGCTTCGACGGGACCGACGTGGCCACGCTCATCGACCTGGTTCGCCACCACCTCTTGCTGCCCGACGTCGCCACCCGGCGCGACCTGACCGACGACGACGTCATCGCGGGCGTGGCCGACGCCGTCGGTTCGATCGACACCCTGGAGCTGCTGGCCGCGCTGACCGAGTCCGACTCGCTGGCCACCGGGCCCTCGGCCTGGGGCACCTGGAAGGCCGGCCTGGTGGCCGAGCTGGTCGAGCGGGTGGCGCATGTCCTGCGGGGTGGGGCCGTGGCCGAGGTGACGGCCGGCGGCTTCCCGAGCCCCGAGGTCCGCCGCCTGCTGGTCGAACGGGCCCGGGTGGTGCGGGGCGAGGGGCACGTGCTCACCGTGGTGGCGCCCGACCGCCCTGGTCTGTTCTCGCGGGTGGCGGGGACGCTGGCCCTCAAGGCGGTGGCCGTGCGCGGCGCCGACGCGGTCAGCGCCGAGGGCATGGCGGCCTCGCAGTTCGTGGTCGAGCCCGGCCCGGGAGGCTGCGACTGGGACGACGTGGTGGCCTCGGTGGGCCTCGCTCTGGACGGGCGTCTGGCTCTGGCCGCCCGCCTGGCCTCGCGCCGAGCCAGAGGCCGATCGCAGCTTGTCGGCGCCTCGTTGTTGTCGCCGCCGCGAGTTCGCATCGACAACCACGCGTCGGCCACCTCGACGGTGGTGGAGGTGCGGGCGCCCGACCGGGTGGGAGCGCTGTACTGCATCACCGCGGCGCTGGCCGAGCTCGACCTCGACATCGGGCTGGCCAAGGTGGCCACGCTCGGCAGCGAGGTCGTCGACACCTTCTACGTCCGCACCGCGACAGGCGACAAGGTCCTCGACCGGGCTCACGGCCGGGAGGTGGAGCAGGCCATCCTCCACCGCCTGGATAACTGAGGCGGGGAAGCGGCACACGTCTACTTCAGCACGCTCGTAAGCTCGACTGCCGTGTCCAAGGTCAGCCAGCGGGAGAAGCAGAAGGCCCGCCGAGCTCGGCGCAACCACGGCCTGCGAGAGGAGGCGACCGCCGCCAGCCGCCCCCGCCGGCGCATGGTGCGGGCCGCCGTCGGCGTCGTCGCCGCCTTGGGGATCCTCCTCCTCGGGGTGCTGGGCAGCCTGGTGAGCCAGGATGCCGCCCAGGACGCCAATCAGGACGACGCCGCCAATCAGGACGAGGCCGCCACGCCGGGCTCGACCATGCCGGCGGTCACCGAGCCCGGCGAGCCGTCACCGCCTCCCTGTCCGGCGACCGACGGCTCGACGCCCCGGCGCACCCTGTTCGACGCCGCCCCCGCCATGTGCATCGACCCGGCGGCCAGCTACCGAGCCCGCTTCGTCACTTCGGCTGGCGTATTCATCGCCGATCTCGACCAGCAGCGATCGCCGCTGGCGGTCAACAACTTCGTGTTCCTGGCCCGTTACCACTTCTACGACGACCTTCCCTTCCACCGGGTGGTCGAGGGGTTCTACGCCCAGACCGGTGACCCCGTCGCCCCCGACCTGGTGGGTCCGGGGTACACCTTCCCCGACGACCCGCTGCCGCCGGTGGGCACCTACCAGGTGGGCTCGCTGGTGTTCCCCCACGAGCGGGCCAACGACAACGGCAGCCAGATCCTGATCTTCCTGGGGCCCGACGTGGCCCAGATCCCCCACATCTATCCCCTGTTCGGACAGGTCACCCAGGGCCTCGACACCCTGGCCCAGATCGAGGCCGACGGCGGTAGCGCCGAGGACCCCACCCCCGACGACCCCCATCGCATCGAGCGCATCGACATCATCGAGACCCCGTAAGGCGTGTCTCCAGCCCGCGATGGTTGACATCGACCGCCGCCGCCGGTAGACCAGCACAGTTCGTTGGGCGAGCTCTCCCCGCGCGGGCGGGCAGCGTGACGGACATGGGGCAGGCGGTCACCGGGATGGTGAGCGCCAGCTCCGAGCAAGCAACCACAGCACTACCAACCTATTCCTACGAGTACACACGAAAGGAGGTGAAATTGGTGAAGAGTACAAAGAATTCAGGAGGCGCCCGTAAGGGCACCGCGATGGGGCTGCTGGCGACAGGAGTCTCCATGGTCCTGCTGATGCTCTTCGGAGGAACCGCTTCTGCTCAGACGAGCGGCGGGGAGTCCGGGGACACAGCGGCGAGCGTCTCCCAGAACGAGACCAACCCAGAAAGCACAGAAGCCAGCAACACCAGCGGTGGCGACGGTTCGAGCACCAGCGGCGACGCTG
>JALZNY010000283.1 GCA_030857525.1 Actinomycetota bacterium | reverse complement strand
CGAGCACGCTCGCCGCCCGCCGCCCCGCCTCGGGCCGGCGCGAGGGCGCCAAGGCGTCGTAGCCGGCCACCTGCTGCGTCCACCACCTGCAGCTTTCTGCCCGCAACCTTCGTGCCCATAGGAGGGTCCGTGAATCCTGTTCTTCGACGCGCCTCGCTCGCTGCAGCACTCGTGGGAATGGCCGCCGCATCCTCGGGGATGGCAGTCGCCCAGACGGCGACGACCAAGACGACGACGACCGAGTCGACGCCGGACCAGTCGACGACGACGACCGTCCAGGAGACGCCGGGCCAGACGACCCCGGGCGGCCAGCTGGTGCCCGGCAGCCAGTCGACGCCGGGTCGCCAGACGACGCCGGGGAGCGAGGCGGCGCCGGGCGGCGGGTCGGGCCCCGTCTCGGCCTTTCCGAAGGCCGAGTTCGCTCCCCAGGAGGCGACGATCCAGCGGTTGACCGCCGAGGTCCACATGACCGAGGAGGACACGGCGCCCACCCGCGGCTTTGGCGGACCGACGTCGATCGCCATCGACCCGGAGAACCCTCGCCACATCGTGGCCGCCAGCGCCAACCTGCGGACCCGCGTGTGCCACCTGCCGGTCTCCACCGACGCCGGCGCGACGTGGAGGTTCTCCGAGGAGCTCCCGGCGCCGGAGTCCTATCCCTTCTGCACCAACAACACCGCCGGGGTGGCCCAGCCTTCGGGGGCGTGGGGCAGCGACGGCACGCTGTACTACGCGATGCAGGCCTACGGCGAGGGCGAGGGGACCCGTGAGGGCGTGACCAGCATCGCCCTGGCCCGCACCACCGACCTGGGCGAGACGTGGACCACGAGCATGGTGCAAGACGCCCGGTCCCAGCCCGACCCCAAGCCGGAGAACACCGGTGTCCCCGGCCTGGCCGTGAACACCTCGGGAGCCGAGGACGCGGTCTACGTGGGCTTCAGCCGGGACTGGAGCGCCACCGCCGAGGAGGGCGATCCGCTGGAAGACCGGACCGAGGTGGCCGTCGCCGTCTCCACTGACGGAGGCGAGTCGTTCGGCGAGCCGGTCAACCTCAACGACCAGTCCGAGCTGACCATCGAGATCGGCGGGCAGGACTACCCGCTGCACTTCCAGACCGCCTTCGGGGCCCTTCCTGACCGCCCATGACGGAGTGATCCTGGCCGTGGGCGACGGCGGACCACCCGCCGACAACGAGCCTCCCGAGGAGGTCTACGACGGCATCTTCGGTGAGGCCGACCCGATGCTGGTGGCCCGCTCCACCGACCAGGGGCGCAGCTGGACGGTGTCCGAGCTGAGCACGCCGATCTTCACCGCCGCCGGCTCCCAAACCGGCATGGGATGGACGCCCGACGGCGGTCCTGAGGGCACCTTCGTCCTCGCCTACGCGGCGACGCCCGGCGACTCGCCCACCGCGGGCCGGTCCGACATCGTGGTCCAGCGCTCCACCGACAACGGCGTGACCTGGTCCGAGCCCGTGGCGATCAATGACGATGACCCCAGCGACTTGTACACGAGCTTCTACCCGCAGCTCGACGTGGCGCCCAACGGGCGGGTGGACGTCATCTGGCAGGACAACCGTGGGCAGACCGACTACCTGGTCAACGTCCGCTACACCTACTCGGACGACGGGGGCGAGTCGTGGGCGCCCAACTCCAAGGTCACCGACGAGCCGATCAACTTCAACCTGGGCATCAGCTTCAACTCCGACATCCGCCAGCCACCGGGCGTGGCCTCGACGGACGAGTACGCGGCCGTCGCCTGGGCCGACCCCCGCTTCGCCGACGAAGAGACCCAGACCCAGGACAACTTCGGCGTCATCGCCCAGTTCGCCCCGCTGCCGTCGGAGGAGAGCAACCTCGTGTGGATCCTCGCCGCCGTCGTCGGCGGTTTGGCGCTGGCCGGGGTCGTGCTGCTGGCCATCCAGGCGGTACGAAAGAAGGGCTGACGGGCCCGGCCGTTCAAGGCTGTCGCCGGTCCCTCCCCTCATCCTTCGGCCATCTATCTGCCCTGCCGATCCTCCGGCTGGTTCCATTCGGTCCCGCCGGCGCCGGCCGCCACCGGCGCGTGGAGGAGCGGCCAGATCGACACGTCGAACGGTCCGGCCCCGTCGCCGTGTCGAGCCCGAGGACCGACACGGTGCCGGCATCGGCCAGGCGCAGACCGAGGAGGCACTCGAGGGTCGTCGTCTTGCCCGCCCCGTTGGGACCGACCAGGCCGAAGACCTCACCGGAGGCCACGCTGAGCGAGAGGTCATCGACGGCGACGGTGTCGCCGTAGCGCTTGTGGAGGCCGGCCACCTCGATGGCCGGCGCTGGGTGCAAGTGTGATGAGGCCAGCGTGAGGCATCGGCCTCGGCCCGTCATCGCCCGACCGGCCACATCTGACTCCGCCGTTCGGTGGATGAAGCGCACGACCGGTGCCGTCCACCTGGAACACTGGGGACCGTGCAGGTCCACCACCATCGTTACGACGCGGTCATCGTGGGGGCCGGGGGCGCCGGGCTGCGGGCGGCCATCGAGGTGGCCGGGAAGTGCCGGGTGGCCGTGCTGTCCAAGCTGCACCCCACCCGCTCCCACACCGGCGCCGCCCAGGGGGGCATGTGCGCGGCCCTGGCCAACGTGGAGGAGGACTCGGCCGAGTGGCACACCTTCGACACGGTCAAGGGAGGCGACTACCTGGTCGACCAGACCGCGGCCCGCATCATGTGCGCCGAGGCCGTGGACGCCGTCATCGAGCTGGAGCACTACGGCCTGCCCTTCAACCGCACTCCCGACGGGCGCATCGACCAGCGCCGCTTCGGGGGCCACACCCGCAACCACGGCGAGGCCCCGGTACGTCGGGCCTGCTACTCGGCCGACCGCACCGGCCACATGATCCTCCAGACCCTCTACCAGCAGTGCGTCAAGCGGGGTGTCACCTTCTTCGACGAGTTCATGGCGCTGGACGTGGCCCTGGTCGACGGGCGGGTGGCGGGCGTCGTGGCCTACGAGCTGGCCACCGGCGACCTCCACGTCTTTGCCACCAAGGGTCTGCTCTTCGCCACCGGCGGCTTCGGCAAGATGTTCAAGGTCACCTCCAACGCCCATGCCCTCACCGGCGACGGCCCCGGCCTGTTGTACCGCCG
>JALZNY010000282.1:335-3132 GCA_030857525.1 Actinomycetota bacterium | reverse complement strand
TCATAGACCAGCCCGAGATGGTGGGCACCGCCTCGGGCGGGGCCAATCCCGAGTTCGACAGCCGGGTGCTGCGTTACGGCTACTCGTCGATGGTGACCCCGTCGTCGGTCTTCGACTACGACATGGACACCCGGCAGCGCACCCTGCTCAAGCGCCAACCCGTGCTCGGCGGCTACGACCCTGACCGCTACGTCACCGAGCGCCTCTGGGCCATGGCCGACGACGGCGCCGTCGTGCCCATCTCCATGGTGCGCCGGGCCGACCGACTTCGCGACATCACCGCGCCGGTCCTGCTCTACGGCTACGGGTCCTACGAGGCCAGCATGGACCCGACCTTCTCCTCGGCCCGCCTCAGCCTGCTCGACCGGGGTTTCGTGTTTGCCATCGCCCACGTGCGGGGCGGGGGCGAGATGGGCCGGCGCTGGTACACCGAGGGCAAGCTGCTGGCCAAGTGCACCACCTTCTCCGACTTCATCGCCTGCGCCCACTACCTCATCGAGCAGGGCTGGACCTCGCCGTCTCGCCTGGCCATCCGGGGCGGTAGCGCCGGCGGCCTGCTGGTGGGGGCGGTGCTGAACATGGCCCCCGGGCTGTTCGGGGCGGCCGTGGCCGAGGTCCCCTTCGTCGACGTGGTCGAGGCCATCCTCGACGCCGCCCTCCCGCTCACGGTGCTGGAGTGGGAGGAGTGGGGCAACCCCGTCGAGTCGGCCGAGGTCTACGCCTACATGAAGGGCTACGACCCCTACCTCAACATCGAGGCCCGGGAGTACCCGCCCCTGTTGGTGACGGCGGGCATCAACGATCCCCGCGTTCCCTACTGGCAGCCGGCCAAGTGGGTGGCTCGCCTGCGAGCCACCAAGACCGACAGCAACCCGCTGCTGCTCAAGACCGAGATGGGGGCGGGCCACATGGGCCCGTCGGGTCGCTACGACGCCTGGCGCGACGAGGCCCTCGTCTACGCCTTCTTGATCGACACCCTGGGTGTGTCGTCCCCGCCCGACCCGGCGGCGGGCCCGCTCAGCCCCTTCGGTGATCCCACCCCCGGCCCCTTCGCCAGCGACCCGCCCGGCCCCTTCGCCAGCTGAGCTCCGAGTTCGTGTCTCACATCCCATTGGCAGTCTTGGCACCGTGAGCTCGGAAGATCGAACTGACGGGCCAGGTGGCCGACCTGACGCTGACTGGAAAACTCAGGGCGGGACGAGGGGCCGGCGGTCACACTGGCGCCATGGCGAGGGAATGGGACGGTGTCACCTACGAGCGGGTCGCCCTACCGCATGAAGGCTGGGCCACCGTGGTGCTCGACCGGGTGGAGCTGGTCGGCAATGAGACGGTGCTCGACGCCGGCTGCGGGAGCGGCAAGGTCACCGGCCAGCTCCTGGCCCGCCTCCCCGCCGGCCGGGTGGTCGCCCTGGATGGATCGGCCCAGATGCTGGAGGAGGCCCGTCGCCAGCTGGGCGACCACCTCGACCGGGTCGAGCTGGTCCATGCCGACCTCTCGCAACCACTTCCGCTGACCACGACGGTCGATGCCATCGTCTCCTCGGCCACCTTCCATTGGATCGCCGACCACCGGGCCCTGTTCACCAACCTGGGGGCGGTGCTGCGGCCCGGTGGCCAGCTCTCGGCCCAATGCGGGGGCGCCGGCAACGGGTCGCTGGTGCAACAGGCGCTGCGGGACGTGGGCTACGACGGCCCCGATCCGTGGCACTTCGCCACCCCCGAGGAGGCAGAGGCCGACCTGGTGGCAGGCTTCGTCGACATCCAGACCTGGCTCACCCCGGCGCCGCTTTCCGTCCCGCTCGACCAGCTAGAGACCTACCTGACCACCGTGGTCCTCGGCAGCCACCTCGAACACCTGCCCGAGACGGACCGACCAGCGTTCGTCAAGGCGGTGGCCGAGCGCCTGCCCGGGGCCGAAATCGACTACGTCCGCCTCAACCTGGTCGCCCGTCGACGGTAGTCGCCGATCAGCGGGTCACGAAGGTCGAAGACGTCTACCGAACTTCTTCATCGGTTCGTTCGTGGGCACACCTTGGGGAAGGTCCGCCCTTGCCTCGGCCAAGCGAAGCATGGCAGGCTGAGCACGTCGCCTGTCGCCGGGCGCCCACTTCCTCCATCTGGCTCTTGCTCTGCCATGCCCCTGGAGGAACTCATGCACCACACCGAAGATCACCTGTTGCTCGAGCGCGTCGCCGAC
The DNA here is from genome assembly GCA_030857525.1 of Actinomycetota bacterium. Taxonomy (GTDB): domain Bacteria; phylum Actinomycetota; class Acidimicrobiia; order Acidimicrobiales; family CADCSY01; genus JADDRA01. The sequence goes on along the minus strand of JALZNY010000282.1, from coordinate 935 downwards.
GTGCTCGACACCGTCACCAGCGAGCGGGGCTGGGGCCAGCCACCACTGCTGCTGCGCCTGCAAGGCGGCCTCGACCTCGACGGACGGGCCGATCTCGGCCTGCGCGAGCTGGACGGTCATCCCGCCCAGTCCCTGCTCGGCTTCTCCGCGCCCCTGTCGTGGACGGCGCTGGGGGTGAGCGCCGAGGGTTGGGCCACGCCCTGCACCGAGGGCCCCCACGGCTACCGAGTCGAGGCCGCCCCTGGCGCAGCCCGGACGCGGGTGCGCAGCCTGGTCCTGCTCGGCCACCGGGGCGAGGCAGTCGGCCGTTTGCGGTGGGAGGACGGCCGGTGCCTGACCGAAGCGCCGACCGAGGGGTTGGTCATCGACTGCCTCCGGCGAGCCCTGGGCCGGCGTACTCCCCCGCCGGCGACCTCCACCGACGTGCTGTTCGCCACCATGTGGCTGGAGAACGTGTTAGCCCCTCCGAATTGTGGAGCTCCGACGTCGCTCAACGACGCGGAGACTCCACAATCGAGCCGGCGCCTCACGTGGCGCCAGGCCTGCGTGCTGCACCCGGCGGTGCAGCTGCTGGCCCAGGGCCCGGCACAGGACGGCCGG
>JALZNY010000282.1:0-325 GCA_030857525.1 Actinomycetota bacterium | reverse complement strand
CTGCTCGACCGCCGGCCCGGCCTCGATGACCTGCTCGAGCACCTGTCCGGGGCGTGCTCGCCCTCGGTGCTGCGCCGGGTCCGTGAGTCGCTGGTCGCCCTGGGGATCGACGTCGCCTCCGACGAACAGGCCGAGCATCCCGACGTGGCCTGAGCGCTCGACGCCAAGACCCGCCGAGCCGCGGGTTGCCCCCAGACCCATTGGCGTGTCGTGGACCCTTGGCCCAGGACCGACTGGGTTTGAGCTACATCTGGACGCTGGCCATGACCCGGTGGTAGCCGGTGGCGCCGCGAGGTGCGACATCTCGGACCTCGGCCGTCTGCAC
>JALZNY010000281.1 GCA_030857525.1 Actinomycetota bacterium | reverse complement strand
GGGCCAGGATGGCCAACCGGCCCCCGGTCTGGCACTCAGGGATGGCCGTCTCCGGGCCCGCGCAGGCGCCCAGGACCGCCAAGGCCACCATCAGCGCCGGCAGCACCGTCCTCCTGGAGGGCGGGATCACAGCAGCCCGGCCGTGCGCAGGTTGAAGGCCAGCAGGCCGACGGCGGCGGCCACGCCGGCGGCCACGGCGAGGGTGAGGGCGATGCGCCTGATGCTCCACAGCTGGATGGAGATGGGCGGCCGGCTCGGTGCCAGCGCGCAGAGCTGGCCGAGGAGGTCGCGTCCGTCCTCACGAAGGCGACGGCGTAGATCGGATGGGATGGTGACGCTACGGCTGGCGGCCAGGGCCTCGGCGATCTCGTCGGGTTCGAATACGGCGCGAGCCCGCTCATAGACCGCCTCGGCGCTGCTGCCGAGCGCCAGGGTGAGCATCATGTTGGTGAGGTCGACGGCCTGGCGCCACGGCGTGGGCCGCACGGTGGCGAAGGCCACGTCGATGAGTAGGACCTTGCCGTTGCGAACCATGACGTTGGCGGGCTTGAGGTCACGGTGCGCCAGGCCGGCATCCCACATGCGCCGCACCACCTTCATGGCGTCGTCGATGATGGCGTCGTCGACCTCGGCCTCGTCGAGCTGGATGGCCCCGGCCAGGAACTCGGTCACCATGAGGTACTCGCGCTCGGGGGTGATCTCGACGAAGCCGTACGACAGGGGGACGGGCAGGCCGGCGTCGCCCATCACCCGCAGCAGGTAGTCCTCGTACTCGACCAGCCGGCGCACGCTCGAGAAGGTGCTCTCGTCCTCCAGCCGGCCGTAGAGGATGGCCCGGCCCATCTTGTACCACCGGTCCGAGCGCAGGTGGCTGCGGGCGTAGAGCTTGGCGAACACCTCGGTCTCCACCGCCTCAGGTCCGTGGCTCACCCGCAGCAGCAATGGTGTCGAGCCGGCCGAGCCCTCGAGCCCGACCGGGCGCACGTCGAGCAGGGTCAGGTCGAGTTGCTGGTACAGGGCGAGGGCGATGGCCTCTCCCCGGCGGCCGCCTACGTCGAGGTGGGCGGTGCTGCCCCGCCGGTAGGTGATGGGGAAGATCTCGGTGGGCGTGAGGGCGCGGAAGGCGACCACGGGGATGGCCATGCCGATCACGGCGGCGACGAAGACGTCGCTCGGATGGTCGACCCCGAGGTAGAGGCGAGCGACCACCAGGGCGACGATGGGCACCGCCGCCACCCACTTGGCCCGGTTGCGCCAGAGCCCTCCTGGAACCAGGGTGTAGAGGATCCCCATGAGGCTCAGGCCGAGGGCGACCACGGGCGCCGAGGGGTGCGAATAGCCGTCCCAGCCGCCGATGATCTCCACCTCGAGCGGACGCAGGCGACCCACGATCAAGGAGCTGGTGGCGGTCACCGCGGTGACCACGAGGGTGACGCCGAGGAAGACGATCAGATGGCGGAAGCGACGTAGCACCAACAGGGCCAAGAGGGTGCCCCAGCGCAAGGCCCGTACCGTCCACTCCGAGCCGAGGGCGTGGAGGTCGAGCATCACCGGGGTGAGGGCATCGGAGCGCAGCGCCTCGATCCGTTGCAGGATGGCGATGTCGAAGCGGACCAGGGCCTCGAAGGGGGCGGTGCCGAAGCCGAAGTACAGAAGCACCCATGCGGCCAGGACCCCCGCGGCGACGGCCAGGTAGGCCCAGCCGCTCGCGCTGATGGGATGGGGGAGGGGCGGGGCCTCGCCCGAAGGGCGTCGACGACGACCGGTCCGCGAGACCACGGCCAGGCCACCCAGCGACTTGTCCTCCCCTCGGGCCGCCCCCTGCGTTGTCGCCATCACCCCTCGCTCGGACCCGTCTGCGGTGCGCCGGTATCGTACCGAGTCGATGACCGCCGCCTGGATGCGTAGCGTCGGATGCCGTCTGGTCCTGGGCAGCCTGGCCCTGGTCGCCCTGGCCGTGGGTGCCTGCAGCCCGAGCACCTCGACCGACCCGGCCGGTACCGCGGGGGTCGGTGTCAGCGCCGCCGGCGACGACGCGGTGGTGGTGGCGTCGTTCAACTTCCCCGAGAGCGTGCTGCTGGCCGAGATCTACGCCCAGGCGCTGGAGGACGCCGGTATCCCGGTGACCCGACGTCACCAGGTCGGTCCTCGCGAGCTGATGGAGCCCGCCCTGGAGCAGGGCCTGGTCGATGTGGTGCCCGAGTACCTGGGCTCGGCGCTGGCCTACTTCGATCCCGGCGCCCCGGCCAGCACGCTCGATGTACCCGGCATCCGGTCCCGTCTGAGCGAGGTCCTGGCCGAGGCGGACGTGGTGGTGGCCGCCCATGCCCCGGCCGAGAACCAGAACGGCATCGTCGTCACCCCCGAGACGGCGGCTCGCCTCGATCTGGACACCATCAGCGACCTGGCTCCGCATGCGGCCGGGCTCGACTTCGGTGGGCCTCGCGAGTGCCGGGAGCGCCCCTTCTGCCTCCGAGGTCTCCAGGAGACCTACGGCCTGGACTTCGCCCGCTTCGTCTCCCTCGACAGCGGCGGCGGCCAGACCCGGGCTGCGCTGACCAGCGGGGAGGTCGACGTCGGCCTGCTCTTCAGCACCGACGGGCACCTGGCCGAGGGCGACTTCGTGCTCCTGGCCGACGACCGCAACCTGCAGCCGGCCGAGAACGTCGTGCCCCTCGTGCGCCGGGAGGTGGTCGAGCGCTGGGGTGACATCCTCGTCGAGCGGCTCGACGCGGTGTCGGCGGCGCTGCGCACCGACGTCCTGGCGGAGCTCAACGCCGAGATGGGCATCGAGCGGGAGACGGCGTCCGAGGTGGCCGCCGACTGGCTCGACGACGAGGGACTGGGGAGCGACTGAAGGGTCGAACGACGAGGTTGAAGGGTAGAGAGGCGCCGTGCGCTACCGCAGGTTGGGACAAGCCGGGATGAAGGTATCGACGGTGAGCCTCGGGTCGTGGTTGACCTACGGGGGCACGGTGGCCGAGGAGACCGCCACCGCTTGCATCCACCGGGCCTTCGAGCTCGGCGTCAACCTCTTCGACACGGCCAACGTCTACGCCGGTGGGCGGGCCGAGGAGGTCATGGGCTCGGCCCTGGCCCGCTTCCGGCGCGACGACTACGTGGTGGCCACCAAGG
>JALZNY010000280.1 GCA_030857525.1 Actinomycetota bacterium | reverse complement strand
ACCTCGTCGCACACGTCGAGGTAGGTCGGCTCGAAGGCCTTGATGTGCAGCCGCAAGGTGTTGAACCCCATGGCCTGGGCCGCCCGGACCTCCTCCTCGATCTGGGCTCGGTTGCCCTCGGCGTAGAGCTCTTCGGCCCGGAACCCCTGCACCAGGGCGCTCTTCATGCGGTAAGGCTCACCGTTCACCAAGAGGCGGTTGCCCTGCACCCGCACCGTGCGCAGGCCGAAGCGCACGGTGCGGCGATCGCTCATGGCGTCGCCGACGACAACGTCGACCAGCGCGCCGTGGAGCACCGGGTCGCCCGGCCGCCAGCGCCCGGCGTCACTCGGGCCCAGCCTGGCCACGGCGGCGGCGTCGTCGTTCGCAGGGACCTTCACGTCCTGTTCGATGACGCGACCGACCGCCCGCACCCCGAGACGAGCCGTCACCGCCTCGGTGCTGCGGTTCTCGAGCCTGACCTCCACCGCCAGATCGTCGGGGTCGCCGTTGACGAACACCGACCGGATGACGACCGGTCCGTGGTGGAGCAGGGCCACGCTCTGCCAGATGCCGCCGTAGGTCATGTACAGGCTGGGTCGGCTGGGGAAGACCTGGTTGGCCCACCCCTGCTTGCCGTGGGCCAGGCGGAGGTGCTCGGGATGGTCGACCGACGGGTCGAACACCCGCACGGCGATGACGTTGTCGCCTCGACGAAGGGCGGTCGTGGCGTCGAAGTCGAAGGGCATGAACGGGTTGTCGTTGGACCCGAGAAGCACCCCGTTCAACCAGACGTCGGCCACGTCCATGACCGCGCCGAAGGCGACGCTCCACCAGCCGTCCACCTCCTCCATCGAGAACCGCCGGCGGTACCAGGCCACCCCGTCGAGCTCCACCCTGCCCTGCGCCTCCCATAACCCCGGTACCTCGATCGACTCGGGGGTGCGGGCGTCCAGGTCGGCCAGCGAGCAGTCGCCGGGAAAGAACTCCCACCGACCGTCGAGGCTGGCCACGCCGTACTCGTCGACCCGGAGCGGGCTGACGAGCGAGGCACCATCGTTCACGGCGCCGTTCAAGGTGCCATCACCAGGCCGACCTTGCCTCGCCGTCCTTCGTCGGCCACCCGGTACGCCTCGGCTGCGTGTGCCAGCGGGAAGGAGTCGGTGACGGTCAGCTCGGGGTGCACGTCCCATCGGGCCAGCCGCTCGACCAGCTCCTCCATGCGCCAGATGCTCGTCACCCAGGAGCCGATGACCGTGACCTGACGGTGGATCAGCAGCGGGCTGACGTCGACCTCCAGGCGACCGCCCTCGCCCACGAACACGCAGCGTCCCCAGCGGCGAACGGCACCGAGGGCCACCGCCCGGGCCGCCGGCGTCCCCGAGCAGTCGACCGTCACCTCGCAGCCGTGACCACCGGTGAGCTCAAATACCTCGTCCACGGTGGCGGGGCCGGCGGGTACCCGGGCGTCGATCGCCCCCCGGGAGGCGGCCAGCGCCAGTCGCTCCTCGCTGACGTCGACGCCGATCACCAGCTTGGAGCCGAGGGCGCGAGCGAGGATCCCGGCGGCCAACCCCACGGGTCCCATCCCGGTCACCAGCACGGCGTCGGCGCCCGACACGCCGGCCCGTCGCAGCGCCTCGTAAGCGGTGGCGAACCCGCACGCCACGCAGGCCCCGTCCAGGTACGACAGCTCGTCGGGCAATCGGATGCAGGTGGACTCCTCGGCCAGGAGGTACTCGGCGTGGCCGCCGTCACGCTGCCAGCCAGCCGTAGGCGGCGCGCAACGGCGATGTGCAGGAGACCATGTAGCCCGAGCGGCAGTCGCCGCACAGACCGCAACCGGCGATGTGGTACAGCACCACGCGGTCACCCTCGCAGAACCTCCGGCACCCGGGGCCTATGGCCACGATCTCTCCGGCCGGCTCGTGGCCGGCGACGACCCCCTGGTAGGCCTCGGGACCGGTGCCCAAGTGCTCCCGGTAGATGGCCCGTAGGTCGCTACCACAGATGGTGGAGGCCCGCATGGCCACCAGCACCTGAGCGTGTCCGGGGACCGGGACGGGCACGTCCCGTAGCTCGACCGTGCGGCCGCCCGGCAGGTAGGCGCCGCACATGAGGCCGCTCACGGCTGCCGGCGCAGGAAGTCCCCGAGTCGCCGGACGCCGGCGGTGGGCATGGCTTCGAGCAGGTTCAAGGCGACCACGCTGGCGATGTAGACGGCGCCGCCACGACCAGCAACCTCATCGACCGGTCACCGTATACCGTCGCCTGTGGCTCCCTCGCCCCTTGGGATCCAAACCGTTTCGGGCTCACCCTGGAGCACGTGGTTGACGAGCTCCACACCCTGCATGGCGGAGTGGTCCATGTTGCCGATCTCGTAGAGCCAGGCGCCGAAGCGGCCGCGTGACCAGATGTCCTGGGAGCGCAGCCAGGGCTGGATGGTGCCGAGGCTGGCGTCTCGTGTGACCGAGGGGACCGGATAGGTCATCTCGGGCGAGCACAGCCAGGTCGTCACGATCCGCTGGCGGTCGGACTCCTCCATCAGCCCGGTGGAGACCAGCCCGTCGACGACGCGCTGGACGATGGTGGACCCGTCCTCGGGCTTGTGGACAGAGCGCGAGGTCTCGGTGAGGAACAGCGTCTGGTCGGGCTCGGGCGTGATGAAGGGCGAGTAGTTCGACAGGTAGGTGACCCGGTAGAAGGGAACGTCGGCCTCGGGGAAGTAGATCCAGTTCTTCGTCGTATCCGTCTGGCGGTCGATACCGACGCCGACGATGTGGCTCCCGCTCCAGTGCAGCCCATCCACCGCCGAGGCCACGGCGTCGGGCACTGACTCGGTGCAGCCCACCAGCTTGTTGACCGGCATGGTCGACAACAGCACGTCGTAGGGCCAGGTTCGGCCGTCGGCGGTGCGCACCTCCTTGGCCGCGGCGTCGACCGACGTGACTGCTGTCTCCAGCTCCAGGTGATCCTCGACGAATCGGCGCATGCCCTCGTAGAGGAATCCCGTTCCCCCCCGAAGGGGGTACTTGAAGGTGTTGTTCGGACCCCACGAGGCCTGGTCCTCGCCGAGGATGACGTTGCGGAGGATGGCCTCCACGTCGACCACCGACACCCGCTCGCCGATCCAGACGTAGTTCATGAGCTCGGCCGGCG
>JALZNY010000279.1 GCA_030857525.1 Actinomycetota bacterium | reverse complement strand
CTGCCTCCCCAGGTATGGGCCAGCATCATCCCCGTGGGCCAGCGCCTCGACATCTGGGTCGACGGCGAGCGCCGGGGCTCGGCCAGCAACGCCACCCTGGCTCGCTACCGGGTGGTCGCCGCCGCCCGCCCCGCCCAGGTGACCTGGACCGACCCCTTCACCGCCCGCTGGGACCGCTCCACCGCCTCCTGATTGGCGACCATCATCATCGTCGGACACTGTCGAAATCCCGGGCGCGCCCAGGGTAGATCCGCGACCATCGGTGATGGTCCACCCGCACTGGCCCTTGTTCGATGTCGTCGTGCGCACTCCATGGCTCGAGGTCCGCTACCCGGACGACCGCTTCCTCGACGAGCTGGCGGCCCTGGCGGCACGGGGGGGTTCACGATCCAGCCGTCATGCCGGGTCACGGCGGTGGCGTTGGTGTACCAGTGGGCGGAGACGACGAGGATGGCCCGGGGCCGGGGGACGGCGGCCCCGAACGCCCGCCAGGCTTGGGTGTATCGGTTGCGGTCGAGGGCGTTCATGGGATTGCCGTGGCCGAGGAAGGCGGCCGGCATGAGCTGGTCGGTGGTCACCCTTCCATTCTCCCCCGGGCGGGACGCATGAGCGGGGGTATGACGGCGGTGGCCGGGCCTCGGCCGTAGAGGACCCGCTTACCCTTGGCCACGTCGCTTTCGGGGCGGACGAAGCCGTCGACGGCCAGGACCTTGCGGGTGAAGTTGGGATGGTGCAACGAGGTGCCCCAGACCGCCTCGTAGATCCGGCGCAGCTCGCCCAGGGTGAAGGGCTCGTCGAGGAAGCCGGCGGCGAGCGTGGTGTACTCGAGCTTGGCCCGGATGCGTTCCACCGCGTCGGCCAGGATATCGAGGTGGTCGAAGGCCAGCTCGGGGCCGTCGTCGGACCAGATGTCGTCGATGGACCAGAAGCGGGCGGCGGCGGCATCGGAGCCGGCGGTGGGCTCGGTGCCGACCGGCATGAAGACCAGGTAGGCGACGGAGACCACCCTCATACGCGGATGTCGTCCGGGGGCGCCGTAGGTGCGGAGCTGCTCGGCGTGCCAGGGGCCCACCTCGAGGCCGGTCTCCTCCCGCAGCTCCCGGCGGGCGGCCTGGTCGAGGTCCTCCGAGGCGTGCACGAAGCCGCCCGGCAGCGCCCAGCGGCCCCGGTACGGGTGGTCCGTACGCTGCACGAGCATCACGGCCAGGCGGCCGTTGCGGATGGTCAGCACGGCCAGGTCGACGGTCAGGGCCATGGGGGGGAAGGCGTAGGGGTCGTAGCCGGCGAGAAAGGCCTCCTCGCTGGTCACGGGTGCTCCCCGGGGTCGATGTGGCAATCCACGGCGACCGTCAGCGACGCGCCCTCGCAGAAGTCGACCTGGACGTCGACCACCAACAGCCCTCGCCCTTCATGGTGTCTTCTCTTGGCGCGCACTACCGGCGCCGGTGCGGACCTCGATGTGGACGGGGACTCGCACGGTGGCCACCGCCGTCGAGCAGCGGTCCCGGGCGGCGGCGGTGCTCTGCGCCCCGAAGGTGGTCGACCCCGCCCGGACGGCGCCGTCGAGCAACGGGACGGCCACGGGGTAGGCGCCGGCGGGCGGGGAGGCATCGACGGTCAGTACTTCGCTGGCGATCGACCCGTCGGCGCCGGTGGTCCGCCAGGCCGTCTTGGTCCCGCCGGAGGAGGCCTTGCCCAGGCTGGCCGAGCGCTTCTCCACCGGGCGTAGGCCGTTGCCGTCACCGACGGCCACCAGCTTGTAGACGAACCCGGCCGGGGGAGCGGCCACCAGGTGGGAGCCCACACCGAAGCCGTCGATCGGCGCGCGGGCCCTCCGGAGCTGGGCGACCTTGGCCCGGTCGAGGTCGCCCGAGACCACGATTCTGGTTGCCTGCGCTCCCAGCCGGTCGAGTTGAGCGCGGCCATGTCGGGCCTCGGCCTCCAGGTCGCCCGAGTCGATGCGCACCGCCCCTGGTCCCGCCACCCCCACCAACCGGGCGGCGGCCACGGCCCGCTCTATTCCGGTGGCGATGTCGTAGGTATCGACCAGCAGGGTGGTGGCCGGGCCGAGCGCGGCGAGCTGGGCCCCGAAGGCCTCCTGCTCGTCGTCGTGGACCAGGGTCCAGGCGTGGGCGGCGGTGCCCACGGTGGGGACGCCGAAGCGCTGCCCGGCGGCCAGGTTGCTGGTGGCGTCGAAGCCGCCCACCCAGGCCAGGCGGGCGACTTCGACGGCCGCCTCTTCGTGGCCCCGGCGGCTCCCCATCTCGAGCAGGGTGGCGTCGCCGGCAATCTGGCGGATGCGGGCGGCGGCGGTGGCTACGGCACATCCGTGGTTCAGGATCGACAGCACCACCGTCTCGATGACCACCGCCTCGGCGAAGGTGCCGGCCACGCTCAGCACCGGGCTCCCGGCGAAGAACACCTCGCCCTCGGGGTAGCCCCGCACGGTGCCCCCGAAGCGGTACGAGGCCAGATAGTCGAGGCACCCCTGGGAGACGACGCCGGCCGAGCCCAGCCAGGCCAGGTCGTCGACGTTGAAGGAGAAGCCGGCGATGGCCTCGACCACCCGATCCGTGCCGCCCACCACCCCGAAGGTGCCGTCGCCGGGAACGGACCGGGCGAAGGCCTCGAACACCACGGGTCGGCCGGCGGTGCCGTCAGCCAGGGAGGCGTCGAGCATGGTCAGCTCGTAGCGGTCGGTGCGCATCCCCGGACTGGGCATCAGCTTATGGTACTCCTACTGAGTAGGAATTTAACTGAGACTCAGTAGTGCTCAGGCAGAAGCTGATCGTGGCGCCTCCTGGCGCCGCGTCCGAACCGGCTGGCAGCCTGGGCTCGTGACAAAGCGCCCACGCCCATGGTGGAGGGACGCCCGGCGATTACCCCCGTCGATGGAGAGACGGGGAGAGGAGTCGATCCAGTGGTGGGCCAGGACGACCTTGTCGTTCGCTGGCTGGAAGTTGTCCAGTCTCGGGGGGCTGGCGCTTGTCGGGGGGATGGCACTCGTGCTCGGCGACCGGGTGGTGCTCGGACTCTTGCTGGTGTTGCTCGGCGTAGCCACCGGCGCATTGGGCTGGGCCTGGATCCGGAGGGACTGACGGTTCTGAGCGCTGTTGGGCCTGCCCTCACCTGTCGCCGCACCATCGTTC
>JALZNY010000278.1 GCA_030857525.1 Actinomycetota bacterium | reverse complement strand
GGCTGGAGGAGCGCTACCCGCCGGAAGCGCTCGTGAGCGCGGTCGAGGACGCCTACGGCGCCGCCCGCCAGTCGGCCCGGGAGCGACGGTGAGGTGGGCGGCGGGCCTGCTGGCTGCTCTGTCGCTGGTGGGCCTGGTGGCCCTGGCGGCCCTGGCGGGGCCCCTCGTCTCTGTGGCCGTTGCCACGCCGGAGTCAGAGTCACCGGTCGACAAGGTCCTCATCCTCAGCCTGCCCACGTTGGACTGGGCGTTGGTGGCCGAGGAGCAACCGCCGGCGCTGACCGACCTGCTGGCTCGCAGCGCCCTCGCCTCGCTCTCGGTGCGGACCATCGGGCCTCGGACCTCGCTGGACGAGGGCTACGCCACGCTGGGGGCGGGGGCTCGTGCCGTGGGCGCCGGCGAGGGAAAGACGCTGGTGCCCGACGGAGAAATCTCGCCGCCGTTCGTGGCTTCTCTCCCCGAGGTGCGGGCATCCAACCGGGCCCTCGAGTACGGGGCCCAGCCCGGCGTCCTCGGGCAAGCCTTGGCCGCGTCGGGTCGGGCCGGGGCGGTGGTGGCCAACGCCGACGTGCTGAGTCCCGGGGGCGCCCGGGAGCCTCACCGGGAGGCAGCGCTGGCCATGATGGATGACCAGGGTCGGGTCGGCGCGGGGACCGTCGGCCCCGAGCTGTCGGTCGAGGACCTGTCCGTCCCGGGAAGCCTGCGAACCGAAGTCGAGGCGACCGCCGCCGCCTTCTCGCAGGCCTGGTCGCGGGCTGACGTGGTTCTGCTCGAAGCCAGCGACCTGGCCCGGACCAGCCTGAGCCCCGCTTCGGAGGGGTGGCACGACCAGGCCCGCCGGGAGGCGTTGGCCCGGGCTGACGAGCTGATCGGCGCCGTCCTCGACGACATCGACCTCGAACGTCACTCGGTGGTGGTGGTGGCTCCGGTCTCGGGCCGGCCCGAGGGCGACGGCCTCACCGTGTCCGCCCTCGCCGGTCCCGGCGTGGACCCGGGCCTGGCCACCAGCACCAGCACCAGCCGGGCCGGCTACGTGACGCTCAGCGACGTGGCCCCCACCGTGCTCGCCGCCCTCGGACTCGACGTGCCCGCCGCGATGATCGGGACACCCATCAACGAGGAGCCGGGGGAAGCCGGCGGCTCCGGGGGGACGGCTGCGTCCGGCTTCGAGGAGCGCATCCAGCGCCTGGTGACCGCCGACGAGGTGGCCAGCTTCCGTGACGACGCCACCGGTCCTTTCAGCGTGGCCTTCATCGTCTTCCAGCTGCTCACCTACGGCTTCGCCGCAGCCGCCCTGGCCTGGTGGCCCCGCCTGGCCCCGGTGGTGGGTTTTGCGGCCCTGATCACCCTGGCGCAGCCCTCGCTCACCTTCCTCTCGGGCCTAGTGCGCTACGACACGCTGGGGGTGGTGGGCTACGTGCTGGCGCTGTTCGGCGGCGGGGCATTGTTGGCCGGCGTCGCCCTGGCCCTGGCCCGGGCCAGCGCGCCACTCACCGGCAGGGCTCGTCCCCTCGTGGCCCCGCTGCTCCTGGTCGGCCTCACCCTGGTAGTGCTGGTGGGCGACATCGTGGCCGGCGGTTCCCTGCAGCTCGACACCGTCTTCGGCTACTCACCCATCGTGGCCGGTCGCTTCAGCGGCTACGGGAACCTGGCCTTCGCCATGGTGTCGATGGCGGCGCTGGTGGTGGTCACCGGCGGCTGGGCCGTCGCCGCCCTGGTCCAGGACCGCCAGGTCCCCCGCCCACGCCAGGGCTGGCTGGCAGGGGCGGCGATGGTATTCGTAGCCGTCGTCGTGGCCGATGGTCATCCTGCCTTCGGGGCCGACGTGGGAGGGGTGCTGGCCCTCGTCCCCGCGGCCCTGGTCGCCCTCGTCCTGCTCTCCGGGGCCCGAGTGCGCCTGGGCCAGGGCATCGCCATCACCGCGGCCACCGTGGCCGTCGTGGCCGCCTTCGCCGCCGCCGACCTGGCCCGACCGGCGGCCGATCGCACCCACGTGGGACGCTTCGCTGCCCAGGTGCTCGACGGGGGCGACGGCGTGGCCATGGTCATCGAGCGCAAGATAGAGGCCAACTTGTCGCTGCTGTTCTCCTCGGTGTGGGCGTTGGTGATCCCCTTCGCCCTGGCCTTCTTGGTGTTCCTGGTTCGGCGCCGCCGGGGAATCCTGCGCCGGCTCGAGGCCGAGGTGCCCGGCCTGTGGGCCGGCGTGGTCGCCGGTCTGGTGCTGGCCGTGCTCGGGGGGGCGCTGAACGACTCAGGGGTGGCGATCCCGGCCATGATGCTGGGGGTGCTGCTGCCCTACGTCACCGTGCTTGCCCTCAACCTAGGTTCGTCGTACCCGCCTGACCCAGGGGCACCGGCGCCGGCCCGGGCGTCGTCGCCCGATCCCGAGCACCCCCCGACGGTGGCGGCGAGGCCGGGGCCGTGACCCGTTCGGAGTCTCCGGCACTGGCGGTGGTGGTACCGGCGTACGACGAAGCCGGGCGCGTGGGCGCCACCGTCGAGGCCGCCCAGCACCTGCCTCTGGTCGACCTCGTGGTCGTGGTCGACGACGGGTCGGCTGACGCCACCGCCGACGTAGCCCGAGCGGCCGGTGCGGTGGTCGGTGGGCATCGCCGGCGCCGGGGCAAGGCCGCGGCCATGGAGACCGGCGCCGACCTGGTCGCCCAAGCCGACCGGGACGATGGCCGGCCGTCGTCCCGGCTGCTGTTGTTCCTCGACGCCGACCTCGGGTCGAGCGCCGCCCACGCCTCCCCGCTGGCCACACCGGTCCTCGGGGGGCAGGCCGACATGACCATCGCTCTCCTGCCGCCCGGAGCCAGGCCTGGCGGAGGCCACGGATTCGTGGTGGAACTTGCTCGGCGGGGCATCGAGTCCCGGACCGGGTGGAGACCCACCCAGCCCCTGTCCGGGCAGCGCTGCGTGACTCGGGCCGCCTTCGAGGCACTGCGACCTCTGGCCCGGGGCTTCGGGGTAGAGACGGCACTGACCGTGGATGCCCTGCGCCAGGGCCTGCGGGTGGTCGAGGTGGAGGTGGCGCTGTCCCACCGAGTGACGGGCCGGGACTGGCGTTCCCAGCTCCACCGGGTGCGCCAGTACGGCGACGTCGCCCTGGCGCTGGCGGCCCGGCGCCGGGGCCAAGGCCGGGGCCAGGGC
>JALZNY010000277.1 GCA_030857525.1 Actinomycetota bacterium | reverse complement strand
CTCGGCCATGGTCAGCGCCGGCAACACGGGTGCGGCCATGGCCAGCGCCCTGCTACGCATCGGGCGCATCCGAGGGGTGCAGCGCCCGGCCATCGCCACCCCCATCCCGGTTCCCGGCTCGTTGCCCACCGTGCTTCTCGATGCCGGGGCCAACGCTGAGTGCCAGCCCGGTTGGCTGGTGCAGTTCGCCCAGATGGGAGCGGTGTACGCCCGGGTTCGCTACGGCATCGAGGAACCCCGGGTGGGTCTGCTGTCGGTGGGCGAGGAGGCGACCAAGGGGACGGGCCTGGTCAAGGAGGTCCATGCTCTGCTGGCCGATCCCGGCTGGAGCACGGGTTCGGGGGGCACCTTCGTGGGCAACGTCGAGGGCCGCGACGTCATGAGCGAGGAGGTCGACGTCGTCGTCACCGACGGCTTCACCGGCAACGTGGTGCTCAAGACCCTCGAGGGCGGGATGCGCTTCGTCGAGCGGGCCCTGCTCGAAGCCATGACCGCCACCGAGGAGCTGCGGGTCGCCTTCGAGGTCCTGTGGCCGGCGGTGCTGCCGCTCGTGACCGACCTCGACCCCGACAGCTACGGCGGCGCCATGCTGCTCGGCGTCGACGGGGTGTGCATCATCAGTCACGGCTCGTCATCGGCCAACGCCATCGTCAACGCCCTGGATGTCGCCCGGGAGATGGTGACGGCCGACCTGGTCGGCGCCCTACGTACAGCGGTCACGGCCCCACTGGCCACGTCGGCCTGAGCGCCGTCAGGGGCAGGCACTCGCGCCCACAACGTGTACACTGCCCGCTCCGCGAGGGTCCGATTTGGCCCCCGTCGGTACGCCAGTCCACCTCCCGAGGAGTGCTCGGTGCCCGCTGAAACCCATGTCGAGCAGTCCCCGATGGACCGCAACGAGGTCTACGAGATGATTCGCGACCGCCTGGCCGACATCCTGGAGATCGACGCTTCGGAGATCTCAGAGTCCGACTCCTTCAGTGACGACCTCGAGGCCGACTCGCTGGCCCTCATCGAACTTGTCGAGGCCATCGAGGAGGAGGTGGGCGAGCGCACGGTCGGCTTCCGCATCGAGGACGAGGACCTCGAAGATCTCAAGACGGTGCGTGACGCCGTCGACTACGTCTGCACCCGCCTCGGTTAGCCCGCCGGCGATGATGGCGCCAGAGGTGGAGGCGCTGGCCCGGCGGCTTCCCCGAGCCTTCGTCGACGAGGAGCACCTCCTGCGCGCCCTGAAGCACCGGTCCTGGTGCGCCGAGACGTCCGGTCACGAGTCCAACGAGCGGCTCGAGTTCCTGGGGGATGCCGTGCTCGGGCTGGTGGTCACCGACCACATCTTTCGTACCCACCCTGAGTTGCCCGAGGGCGAGCTGGCCAAGGTTCGGGCGGGGGTGGTCAGCGCCGCCGTCCTGGCCGAGGTGGGGCGCGAGATGGGGCTGGGGCCCGCCCTGTTCCTGGGCAAGGGCGAGGATGCCTCGGGGGGCAGGCACAAGGCCTCGATCCTGGCCGACGCTCTCGAGGCGCTCATCGGGGCCGTGTACCTCGATGCCGGGCGGGACGGCGCCGTCGAGCTGGTCCTCGGGCTGCTCGGCGAGCGCATCGTCGAGGCCGCCTCGGGTCCCGGAGGCGAGGACTACAAGACCCGACTGCAGGAGCTCTCGGCCCGGCGCTTCGAGCGCCTGCCCCGCTACGAGGTAGCCGACCGGGGACCCGACCACGCCAAGCACTTCTTCGCCACCGTCGAGGTGGGCGACGTGGTCTGGGGCGCCGGCGAGGGCCGATCCAAGAAGCAGGCCGAGCAGGCCGCGGCGGCGGTGGTCTGGAAGGTGCTGGAGGCGGGCGAGGGCACCGACACCCCGAGCACCGAGGTCCCGACCTGATGCCCGAGCTACCCGAGGTGGAGACGCTGCGACGCGACCTCGACAAGGAGGTGGTAGGGCGACGCGTCAAGAGCGTCGACGTGGCCGGAATGCGGGCCATCCGCCGCCACCCCAACAAGAAGCACTTCATCAGCAAGGTCGAGGGCCGCAAGCTCGATCGGGTGACCCGGCGGGGGAAGTACCTGTTGGTGTCCATGGACGACGAGACGCTCGTGATCCACCTGGGCATGAGCGGTCAGCTCCTCAAGGCCGGGGTCAAGGACCCGGTGGCTCCCCACACCCATGTCACCTTCACCTTCACCCAAGGCGGCCAGCTCCGCTTCATCGATCCCCGGACCTTCGGCGAGATGTTCGTGATCGCCTCCGAGGCCATCGGCACCGATCTGCCCGAGGTGAGCGAGCTGGGCTTCGACCCGGTCGAGGACGTCATGAGCTGGGATGCCTTCGGCGCCCGCCTGCGAGCCCGCAAGGTGAAGCTCAAGGCCCTGTTGATGGACCAGCGCTTCATCGCCGGGATCGGCAACATCTACAGCGACGAGATCCTCTGGGCGGCCGGCCTGCGCCACGATCGCACCTCGGACTCCCTCAGCACCCAGGAGATGCGCCGTCTCTACCGGTCCCTGCTGGAGACGTTGCACGAGGCGATCAAGCTCCGGGGCTCGTCGCTGTCGGACCAGCAGTACCGGGACCTCTACGGGGTCATCGGGAACTACCAGAGCGAGCACAAGGTCTATGCCCGGGAGGGTGAGGCGTGCCGGCGCTGCCGTCAGCCCATCATGCGGGCTCGTTGGTCGCAACGCTCCACCTTCTTCTGCGCAGCCTGCCAGGTCTAGGGCCCGGTGGCCTCCCACCGCCCGGCGGTGCCCGACCACCTGCTGCGGTCCGCAGCCGAGGCAGCGCTGGCGGTGGCCCGTCGTCGGCAAGGAGACGATCCTCCGGTTCCGGCCCCAAAGGGGCTGGTGCCCTTTCTGGCCTTCGCTCGTCTCCCGGACCGGGCCCTCATCGGGTTGCGCCGGGTGCTCGACGACGACGACGACCTGCGCCGGGCCACAAGCGAGGCCACCAGCGAGCAGGCCGTGGGGCGGGCGTCGTGGCTGTTCCTCGACCGCCCTGTGGGGTGGGAGGACGAGCTCGACCGCCTGGTGGAAGCGGCCGACGAGATCGCCGGCGAGGCCCGCGACCAGCGGGTGGAGGCCGACCTCGTTCGCCGGCTCCAGGCCGAGGAGACGGCGCGCCATCGCGGTATGCAGGAAGCAGCCGAGCTGCGTCGACAGGT
>JALZNY010000276.1 GCA_030857525.1 Actinomycetota bacterium | reverse complement strand
GGCCAAGCCTTCGCCGACTACGACGACAACCTCGAACACTCGGTCTGGCTCTCCATGCTGCGCGACCGCCTGGTGCAGATCAAGCCCCTCCTCGCCCCGAACGGCAGCATCTGGGTCCACCTCGACGACGCCGAGGTCCACCGGTGCCGCTGCGTCATCGACGAGGTCCTGGGCTCGGGCAACTTCGTCGCGACGGTGATCTGGCAGAAGATCTACACCGTCAAGAACACCGCCAAGCACTTCTCGGTCGACCATGACTATGTCGTCGTGTTCGCGGCCGACAAGACATCCTGGCAACGGCACCTCCTGCCCCGTACGACCGAGATGGATGTCCGGTACTCGAATCCTGATGGCGACCCTCGGGGGCCATGGAAGGCGAAGCCGCTTCACGCGAACAAGCCTGTCAATGGCCAAGTAGAAGTCCCCGCTGGTGGCCACGAAAAGTCTCCACCCCTCGGGGTGTGATCAGTCCGTTTTCTGTCCCGGCCGGCCTCCTCTCGTGCGGGCTTCCTTCATGCGGAACGACTCTCCTTCGGTGGCCACCACTACGCCGTGGTGGAGAAGCCGGTCGAGGAGGCTGACCGCGGTGGTGTGCTCGGGGAGGAAGCGTCCCCAGTCCTCGAAGGGCCAGTGCGATCCGATGCCGAGGGACCGTCGTTCGTAGGCGGCGGCCACCAGCCGGAAGAACAGCTGGGCCCCGGTGTCGTCCATCGGGGCGAAGCCGATCTCGTCGATCAGGATCAGCTCGGCGCGCAGGATCGACTCGATGACCCGCCCGACGCTGTTGTCGGCCAGGCCCCGGTAGAGGGCCTCGACGAGCTCGGCGGCGGTGAAGTAGCGCACCCGTAGGCCGGCGTCGACGGCGTGGTGACCAAGGGCGACGAGGAGATGGGACTTGCCCGTCCCCGCCGGGCCGACCAGGCAGAGATTCTCCCGGGCCGCCACCCACTCGAGGCTGGTGAGGTAGTCGAAGGTGGCCCGCTTCACCGAAGAGGCGCCGACGTCGAAGCCGTCGAGGGTCTTGGTCACCGGGAAGGCGGCGGAGGCCAGGCGGGCCCGGGCGTTGGAGGCGTCCCGGGATGCGACCTCGGCTTCGATCAGGGTGCGCAGGAACTCCTCGGGCGACCACCGCTGGGTCTTGGCCGTGACCAGGAGCTCGGGAGCGAGGCGGCGCATGGCACCGAGGCGCAGCCGCCGCAGGCCGCCCTCAAGGTCACCGGGCAGCGGCGGTGCGGTGGTGGTCACACTTCGCCCCCGATGGCGTAGTCGGCCAGCGACCGGGTAGCGACGACGGGCAGGGCGACGACCAGCGCCTCACCCGGCCGGGCCGGACTGGCCACCCCCCGCCCGGCGGCGATGATCGATCGCACGTCGGCGGCCCGGAACCGCCGGAAGGCGATGGCCCGTTCCAGGCCGGCCAGGAGCACGTCACGCCCATGGGCGGCCTCCATGGAGGCCAGCTCCTCCAGGTCGCCGGCCAGGCCGGTGATCCCAGCTGACGCCGCTCCCTTGATGAAGGACTCGGCCACCGGCCCCAGGGCGCAGAACGCCTTCTCGGCCGTCGTCTTGGGCCGCACCGCCCGGGCCGGGGCCGGACGTGCTCCGCCGTAGTGATCGTCGCTCACAGACGCCTCACCAGGGGAAACGACGGAATGGCTGGCGATGACCTCGCCCAGGAACACCACCTGGACCACGCCGTCGCACACCCGGACCTCGACCTGGCGGCTGACGTGGCGGGTGGGCACCGAGTAGCGGGCCGAGCCGAAGCGGACACAGCTGAGGCGGTCGACCTTGCGAACGACCAGCTTGCCCGTCCGGGCCCGCAGTGACGGGAGCGGGCTGAGCAACTCGGCCTCGGAGGCCAGGCGCTCGGCGGGCACGGCGGCGATCTCGGAGTGCACCGCGGAGTTGACCTCGCGGCACCACGCCGCCGCCTTGGCGTTGGCCCCGGCCAGGTCGTCGACGGAGAGGCCCTCGGGGATCATCAGGTCGGACTTGACGTAGCCCACCAGGTTCTCGACCAGGCCCTTCGATTCGGGATCGGCGCCCTCGCAGAAGTCGGGCCGGAAGGAGTAGTGGTTGGCGAAGCGGACGTAGTCGGCCGTGGGGATCACCACGTTGGCCACGGTGGCGCCCTTGATGCAGCCCATCCGATCCGACAGCACGGTCTTGGGCACGCCGCCCATGGCCTCGAAGCAGGAGGCCATGGCGGCCAGCGTCGTCTCGGAGCGCTGGTTGTCGGCGAAGACGACGAAGCGCCACCGGCTCCAGGCCATGACTCCGCAGAACACCGACAGGGGCCCGATCTGGCCCCAGTCGATGACCAGCATGTCCCCCGGCGTCCACACCCCGGGACGGCGTCCGCGGTGGTTGTCCCGCCGCCAGGTCACCTTGGCCTTGGCCACCAGCCGGCGGAAGTTGCGGGCCGAGCCGGTGTAGCCGGCGGTGCGGGCCGCCGGAAGCAGCCGCTTCGCGCTGATCCGGCCGTGAGTCTTCTCGATGCGTTCGGCGACGACGTCGGCCACCGAGTCGTAGTTGCGTGGCGTCGTCTTGGTGGCCCGTTCGGCGGCGGCCACGGCCCGCTTCACGGTCTTGGGGGTGACGCCGCAGATGGCTGCGGCGCCTCGGTAGGTGCCCACCTCGCGGTAGGCGGCGTTCATGTCCATGCGTTCCCTCACTGATTTCATGGAGCGTCCCTCGGTCGGAGTGGTGTTGGGTAGACACCGCCACCGTTTCCGGCCGGGGGACTCTTCGGGTGGATGCTCAGCGAGGGGTGGGGACTTCCGCTGGCCACCAGCGGGGACTTTCCGTGGCCACCAGCGGGGACCTCATCTGGCCACCAGCGGGTACTTTCTCATGGCCACGGACAGGTGGTGCCGGGGTCCCTACGACCCTGGGTTCGCTCGGTCGGGATTGTCACCGCTGCGGTGGTCCCGTGGAGCTGCTTTCTCCGACCCGAGCGGCTCGGGGTAGAGATGGCTCAGCGAGCCCGGCGTGATGCGGGCCTGCTTCAGATGTGCCTCCAGGTCCGTCACCTTGACGCGGATGACCCTGCCGAGCTTGGCCTGTGACGAGGATTGGTGCAGGATCCTGAACGGGCGAACGTCACTGGGCGGTCCGGAGCGGTCGTAGTCCGCTGCTCGGCGCTCGGCTGGTGGTGCGG
>JALZNY010000275.1 GCA_030857525.1 Actinomycetota bacterium | reverse complement strand
AGCCGGTAGCCGGCGCCGAGACCGGTCGGGCCGGCACCGATGATGACGATGCGGGGGTTGTCGGGGACCGCGGACGGCGTGGTCACGCCGACTCCCGAGTCGCCGCCTGGCGTTGGGCGGCCACGAGGCAGGACATGGCACCGGCGATGGTGTCCCAGTGCTGGGCGGCCAGGATCGGCCGTGCTCGCTCGGCTCGGGCGTGGCGGCATCCGGCCGCACCGTGGCGACACGCCTGGGCGAACTCGCCGGCGTCGTCGCGCAGCTCGACGATCCCGGTGTAGTCGCTGACCACGTCGGGCACTCGCGTGCTCACCACCGGGAGGCCAGCGGCCAGGTCGTCCATGACGTCGTACACCAAGTGGGTCGGCTGCAGGGACCGGGCCAGGTCAAGGGCCATCGGCGTGCAGAGCCAGACCGTGCGATCGGGATGGTTGCCGAGCAGCTTGGCCAGCTCGGCCTCGTACCGCTTGGTGGCAGCTGGGGTGAAGACGCTGGCGTCCTCCCCGGCGGGCACGGCGAGCCACACCCGGGTTACGTGCTCGTGGGACTCGACGCGAAGGACTGCCTCTGTCAGGCCTTCGACCGGCTCGGGCTCCTCGACGAACCAGGTCCGCTCGAAGCCGGCTGCCAGCCGGGACACGAGCTGTTGGGGGCGTTGCCAGACGAAGGTCCAGCGCAGATGGGACAGCACGACGAGTTCAGGCGACATGTGGGCTCCTCAGCTCAATCAGGTCGTCGGGGTCAGCGGGGTGGGAACACATCTCGTTGACCGGGGGATTACGCCAGTGCCAGTGGGACATGTGGGGAAGCCACCCCTGGAGCGATTGGGCCACGGGCGTGCGTAGGCGGTAGGCGGGAAGGTTGCCGGCGGGTGTCCCCAGTGCTGCCAGCGCATACGACACCGACATGGACGAAGGGCGCCGGTCGAGGTTCTCGTCCAGCCAGAAGACGCCCACGGGGTCGATGGCGCCGACACATTCGGCCAGCAGCGAGCCCCAGTCGGCCGAGTCGATGAAGGGGAACCAGCAGTAGCCCCGGAGGTCGACCCCGGCGTCGCGCGCCAGCTCGCACTGCTCGAGGGTCCACTTGAGCCAAGTGGCCCGGTCGGAGGCGAAGCCACGGATGTTGGTCTCTCCGAGGATGCAGGGAATCCGGTAGCGCTCCCAGTACTCGGTGAACAGCTCTGCCAGGCTCCCCGGTGCCGACGCCATGGTGGTGCCCTCGCCGGCTGCACTCCATTCCCACTGGTTGTGGGCGTAGTAGTCGAGGCCGAGCACGTCGATGTGACCGGCTTCAACGGTGAGAAGATCCTCCCCGCCCGCTGCCAGCACGTCTTGCACGAACGGGCGATCAGGGGCGATGGACCGACCGAGGAGCAGGTCGGTGAGCAGGAATCGTCGGTCGTTGGCCATCCGGGCAAACTCCTCGCCCTCGGCGCTGCACCAGGTATGCCGCTCGCTGGCCTCGACGTGAACGTGTTCGGCAGCCGGTAGGAGGTCGTGGAGCGCACGGCTCGCCCGGGTGACCGCCGGGAAGACGTTGAGGGCCAGCCGGACGAATCCCCTGAGGTCGCGCCAGTACGGCGGCCAGATGCCCTGCTGGCCGCACAAGAACAGGGTGGTGAACGGTTCGTTGCAGACGGTGTAGCCGGGCAGCCACGGGTAGCGGTTGGCAACCGCCTCGACGAAGCGCAGGAACGCGGGCTCGAAGACGGGCGAGGCTAAGTCGCCGAGCCAGAGCGGGTAGCTGGTGTGGTGGAGCAGATCGACGATGGGCGAGAGGCCCTGGTCTTGCATGAAGCCGAGGACCTCGTCGGTGTGGTCCCAGACGAAGCGACCAGGCTCGGGCTCGATGCGGTGCCAGCGCAGTGGATAGCGCAGTTGACGCACATGGCAGGCGGTCATCAAGGCGATGTCGTCGCGCCAGCGGAGGTCGTGCTCCGTCGTCTCCGCCACGTCCCGGTCATGGGCCGGTTGGTAGATCGACTCGAATGCGCCGATGAACGGGATGGGCGGGTGCCCGCTGTCGCTCACGAGCCGGTGCCCTCGGGCCGTCGGGGTCCCTGCCCGGCACCGGTCTCGGCGAGGGCGGAGCTGATCTCGTCGAGGTCGTCATCGTCCAGGGCCACCTCGGCGGCGCCGATCCAGCCATCGACCTGGCTAGGGCTGCGGGCCCCGACGATGGCGCCGGTGACCCCCGGCCAGGCCAGCGTCCAGGCAATGCTCAGCTCGGGCAGCGTCGCTCCCAGCCGCTCCGCCACGGGGCGGAGCCGGTCGACGAGTGCCAGGTTGGCTGACAGCTTCGGCTCCTGAAAGTCGTCGTCGCCGGCTCTCCAGTCGTCATCGGGGAGAGAGGCCACCCGCTCGGCCGAGAAGCGACCGGTCAGCAGTCCCGACCGCATCGGGCTGTAGACGATGACGCCGATCTGATGCTCGGTGCACCAGGGCAGGATCTCGGCCGCCTTCCTCACGATCATGTTGAGTTGGGGCTGGAAGGTGGCGACGGGTCGGATCTGCTGGCACGCCTCCAGATCGTCGAGGGTAAAGTTGCTCAACCCGATGAAACGGGCCTTGCCCTCGTCGACCAGCTCGGCCATGGTTCCCCATGATTCGGCGAGCGGCGTGCCGTCCCCCGTCGGCCAATGGGCCTGGAGGAGGTCGAGGGCATCCACGCCCAGCCGGCGCAGGGAGTCCTCGCACTCCCGCCGGATCGACTCCGGCGCCAGGGAGTTGGAGATGCTGCGCTCGCCCGCCTTCCACACCAAACCGCACTTGGTGAACACCAGTGGGCGGTCGCCTGGCGGGAGGCGTCGTAGTGCTTGGCCCACGACCTCTTCCGCCCGTCCCAGGCCGTAGGCCGGTGCGGTGTCGATCCAGTTGATGCCGCACTCGACGGCGCGGTGGATGGTTTTGATGGAGTCTTCGTCGTCCTGGCGGCCCCAGCCCCCTTCCCACTCGCCGCCGCCGATGGCCCACGCACCAAGGCCGAGGCGCGTCACCTCCACGCCGGTCGCACCCAAGGGGACTCGGGCGGCCAAGGCGTCGGGGGCGTCGGGGGCGTCGGGGGAAGGCGTGTGCATCGGGACCGTCACGGCTCTCTCCCGCTTGTACTCGCTCGAGGAGCCAGAGCTCCGGTCTAAAGGGTGGGCGGGGGGCGGACCTGGTA
>JALZNY010000274.1 GCA_030857525.1 Actinomycetota bacterium | reverse complement strand
GCCACGGTGTGCTCGTCGAGGCGGCGCGCGGGGCCCTCGGGCGACACGGGGGGCACGTGGACCAGCTCGTCGGGCACGACCTCATCGACTGTGGGAGCGGTCCGCAACCGGCGCGTGGGCTCCCCGGTGGGAGGGACTCGGACCGTGATCGAACGGGGGCCCCGGGCCCATACGTCGACGCAGCCGGCGAACTTGCCCTTGCAGTCGGTCCCGCACTGCTGGCAGTGGCATGCGTCGGGACCGGCCACCATGGGGTGGTCGCAGTTCGCGGTGATCTGGGGACCGAACTCGTGACACCAACCCACGTGATGATGCTATCGACTACACGAGCAGCACTTGGACACGTTGGCCCGTGCCCGGTCGCGACGGTGAGGATCAGCGGACCGCTCGCCCCAGGTATTCGTCGCTCACGGCCAAGCCGGCGAGGTCCAGGTACGTGTCGTGGGGGGTGGCCCAGGAGGGATCACCCCCACCGAAGAAGGTCGAGAAGAACACCCCCTCGATGCCCAGGGTGTCCACGCTGCGATAGCGCAGGCCCTCCTCCTGGAGCACCAGCTCCTCGTCGAGCCAGACCCGAACGTGGCCGTCGTCACTACCGGGCTGGTTGAGCACCACCTCCTGCTCCAGCAGGTGCCAGCGCCCGGGAGTGAAGCTCCACTGGCCCCGGCCCAACGAGGTGCCCTCTCCATCGCTGGTGGCCAGGTAGGCGTAGACCTCGCCCGCCCCGTCCCTGCGCCACATGTAGCGGGTGGAGAAGCCGTCGCTGCCGTCGGGGGTACGCCGCCCACCGGTCACGGTCCCGCCGAACAGGCCGGGCAGCTTGCCTCCCTTGACGAAGTCGAAGCCCACAGGGAAGCGTACGTAGTAGCGCAGGTGGAGGCGGTCGACGGTCCGCCCGTCACCGAGGGCCAGGTACTCCTGGGCCCCGCCGACGGGCGCCTCCTCCTCCCGGCTGACGGTGGGGCTCGCCGACCCCTTCGGGAAGTGCACCCGCAGCACCCGCTCGAAGCCATCCTCGTCGCTGAGCACCTCGATGTTGTCGAGCCCGAACGAGCCCGCCTGGCGCCGCTCGAAGGTGTCCTGGAACGACGCCGACGGCGGTCGGGTCGCCGAGGCATCCCTTCTGATCACCACCGCGATTCCGACCGAGAGCACCAACACGATGGCGATGCCGAGGGCAGCGACGGTGCGGGGTCGAGCGGGAGGTGAGGCGAACCTGGCGGTGACGCTCCTGGCGGCCGCCACTCAGCCTACGGGAGCCACAGGATCGACAGGGTCGCCGGGATCAACAGGGTCGGGTTCGCGAACCCGCTCAGGTCCGACTTCGTTGTCGCGTAGCTCGTTGCCGTCGAGGAACGGGCCCGCGTCGCCTGGGGTGCGGACCGAGAAGGCCGCCTCGTTGTCCACGATCTGGTTCCCGCTGATGCGCAGGCCGGCGCTGACCACCAGGCTCACCCCGTCCTTGTAGTTCTCGGTGACGATGTTGTCGACGACCTCGACCGACGCCGTCTCGTCGACCAGGCGGACACCCGACTCGTTGTCGGCGATCCTGTTTCCCGGGCCGATCGTCGCCTGGCCGTCGCTCACCCAGATGCCGGCTCGGCTGTTGTGATCGAGCCGGTTGTTCGTCACCGTCGCCGTCGCCCGCTCCGAGGTCACCAGGATGCCGTCCTGGCGGTTCCCGCTCACCCGGTTGCCGTCGACCAGCGTCGACGTGGCGTCGTCCTGGATGGCGATGCCGGTGAGGTTGGCCCAGACGTCGTTGTCCCGCACCACCACTCCGGCCGAGCCGTTCACCGAGATCCCGGCGATGCCATTGTCGTGTGCCCGGTTCCCCTCCACCACGGCGCCGTTGGAGCTGCCGAAGACGACGATTCCGTGCTCGGCGTTGCCGTAGGCCTCGTTGTCGGTGATGACCGCCCCGGTGACGTCCTCGGCGAGGATCATCCCGTGCTTGCCGTTGTTGCGGAAGGTGTTCCCCGAGATGGTGAAGTCTCTGCTATCGCTGTGCGGGTCGAGTCCGTAGGAGATGGAGTCCTCGACCACCGAGTCGGTGATCTCCATGGGCTCGACCCCGTTCATGTAGGCCCCGTAGAAGTTCCCCCTGAACGTGGCCGTGTCGATCACGCCATCCGTGCCCGCCGTGCGCCAGGAGATCCCGTAGCGCTCGAAGGCGTCATAGCCCAGCATGGCCACGGTGGAGCCGCTGACGTCCATACGGGCGCCGTCACGGGCGAGCACGTAGGCCCGCCCGTCGCTCACGTCGGTGTCGGCTCCTTCGGTGACGGGATCCCAGGAGGTGACGGTGCTCTGGCGCAGGTGAAGATCGCCGTCTCTGGCCTCCACGCCGACGAAGCGCTCGGGGCTGGACAGGAGCCTGAGCTCGACGTCGTCGAGCACCAGCGAGCCCCCCGGTCCGATCATCACCGGCTGGGAGAGGAGATAGGTCCCGTCGGCACCCGGCTGGACGGCGTCGGGGCGGCCAATGGCGGCCGCGGCCCGGTCAAGACCAGCGAGGTCGATGGTGCCCGAGGCCACCACCAGCGTCTCCCCTGCGCCGGCGGCACCCGGTTCGACGGTGACCCGCGCTGGATCTGGCCAAATTCGCCAGGCCACCAGCCCGCCCAGCACGAACACGATCAGGCTCGCGGCCACCCGTAGCCGGGGAACGGGCCGCCGCTGCAGCTCCCCCTTGCTGGTTGGGCGTTGCGACCGGGAGCGCCTGAACGCCTTTTCCTTCGTCTTCGTCTCGGGCCGAGTGACAGGAGTGGTGAGCGGGCCTCGAGCGCCTAAATGACTCTGGTCGGAGAGGTCCTGACCTGAGAACCAGGGGCTTTCGTCGACATCCGCTGCCGTCGCCGTTGGACCCTTGCCCCAGTCGAACAGCCAGTTGCCGTCGTCATTCTCGTCGACTTCATCGACGGTGGTGACGGTGGTGACGGTGGCCGCCTGAGACGGTTCGACCGGGGCCGGCTCCTCGACGGCGGCCATGCCGGCCAGCTCGCCCGAGTCGTTAGAGACGCTTGGCTCTTCCAGATCGGATCCGCCTCCGGCCTCGCTCTGGGTGGGCTGCCGGCTCTGGGTCCGGGTGCGGCGTTGCTCCTTGGCCTCGGCCAGGCGAGCCTGGCGCTCACGCGACGCCCGCTTCTTGGCCTCGGCCTTGGCTCGGCGTCTCGCCTCCGCCGG
>JALZNY010000273.1 GCA_030857525.1 Actinomycetota bacterium | reverse complement strand
CGCGGTCGCCCTTGAGCTTTTCGAGCCGGTTCCCGGGAGGGATCCGGAGGTCACCCAAAGAATCAGCGGCATCGAGGATCAGGAGCTTTCGCAACGCCATCCGTTGGATGTTCACGTCCAACTTGGGAACCCTCTGCCGTTGCCAGACACGCTCGGTGTCTCTGCCTCGAAGGGACCGCAGCACTGCTCTCAGCATAACGGCTCCCGTTAGGAACGTCAGCCGTTACCACGGTGGAATCGGTTGTCCACAGCCCTCGATTCGACCGGCACCCCCTCTGAGCAGGTAGGTTGCCGGGCGGAGGTGTCTGGGTACCTGGTGGGCTCCCCCGCCTTCAAAGCGGGTGGGACGGGCGATCCCCGTCCGGCGGGTTCGATTCCCGTCCACCTCCGCCACTCATCTACGCTCGATTGCGTGACCAGCCCGGAGGCGACGACCGAGCCGTCCGTAGATGATCCCTCCGTCGGTGATCGCAGCGAGCGAGGCGACGCGGCGACGATGCGCCAGGCCTGGGCTGTGGTGGTAGCCATCACTTTGATCGCTGCCCTCATCATCATCGATTTCGCCTTCAGCACGGCTAACCCGTCGTCGAGCATCGACGGGAACACGGCGACCAGCTCGCAGTACATCAGCGGCTCGTAGTCTCTTCGACCGGCGTTCGCGGCCGAGGCACGCGGCGAACTCGCTGGGAAGCCGGACTTGGCGTCGTTAGCGTCGTCTGGGTGTTTCCCCGAGCTACGCCCTCCGCTCTGCGCCCGCGCCTCGTCCAGCTGCTGATCGGTCTGGTCGCCGCCGGCGTCGGCATCGCCCTGGTCGTGCGCAGCGATCTCGGCTTGGGCCCGTGGGACGTCCTCCACCAAGGCATCGCCGAGCGCACCGGCATCTCCATGGGGATGGTCGTCATCGTGGTGGGAGTGGTCGTGTTCGCCACCTGGGTGCCGCTGCGCCAGCGGCTGGGCCTGGGCTCGGTCATCAACGTCGTCCTCGTGGGCACGGTCCTCGACCTCAGCCTGGCGGTGCTCCCTGCGGTCGAGGGCCTGGTGGTGCGCGTGGCCTTCCTGGTGGGAGGGACGGTCGCCGTGGGGCTCGGATCCGGGCTCTACCTGGGCAGCGGCCTCGGCCCCGGACCCCGGGACGGGCTCATGACCGCCCTGGCTGCTCGGGGCCCGTCGGTCCGCCTGGTGCGCACCGGCATCGAGCTGAGCGCGCTGGCCTTCGGATGGCTGTTGGGCGGCACGGTGGGCATCGGCACCGTCGTCTTCGCCCTGGCCATCGGCCCCCTGGTGCAGCTCTTCCTCAGCCGCTTCACCCTGGCCCCTGCGCCTGTGCCGGAGGCGGTGGCGGTCGCCACGCCGTCGGGAAGCGGATAGGACCAGCCACCGAGGCTCCCGTCGACCGGAAATTGGTTCGGCGCCCACCCCTCGCCGTGGCATCCTCTCGGCCGTGAATCCGGAGCTGGCCGTGGAGGCCACCGATCTGCGCAAGTCCTACGGCGACGTCGTCGCCCTGGCCGGCATCGACCTGGCCGTGCCCGCCGGCAGCGTGCTGGGACTGCTGGGCCCCAACGGTGCGGGCAAGACCACCGCCGTGCGCATCCTCACCACCCTGCTGCCGCCCGACGGCGGACGGGCCCGGGTGGCCGGCCTCGACGTGGTGGCTGACGCCGTCGCCCTGCGGTCGCGCATCGGCCTGGCCGGCCAGTATGCGGCCGTCGACGAGAACCTCACCGGGTTCGAGAACCTGGAGATGGTGGGCCGCCTGTACCGCCTCGGGCGCAGCGTGGCCCGCAGTCGGGCCACCGAGCTCCTCGACCGCTTCGAGCTCGACGAGGCGGCCAAGCGCCTGGTGCGGACCTATTCCGGCGGCATGCGCCGTCGCCTCGACCTGGCCGCGGCCCTGGTGGCCGACCCGCCCGTGCTGTTCCTCGACGAGCCCACCACCGGTCTCGACCCCCGCAGCCGCCGCGGCTTGTGGGAGACCATCGAGGCCCGGGTGGCCGAGGGGACGACGGTGCTGCTCACCACCCAGTACCTCGAGGAGGCCGACCGCCTGGCCGACGAGATCGCCGTCATCGACCACGGCCTGGTCATCGCCCGGGGCAGCTCCGACGAGCTGAAGGACATGGTGGGGGGCGAGCGTCTCGAGGTGGTGCTGGAGGACGTCGCCGGCGTCGCCGCGGCCCTGGCGGCCCTGGCCCCCATGGCCGACGAGACCCCTACGGCCGAGGACGGCACCGTGCGCCTCCCCGTGCGCCAGCGCACCGGGGCCATCGCCGAGGCCGTGCGCCGCCTCGACCAGGTCAAGGTCGGCATCGACGACATCGCCCTGCGCCGGCCCACCCTCGATGACGTGTTCCTCTCCCTCACCGGCCGTCCCGCCGAGGAGGTCACTGCCGGCGACGACGGAGCTCGACAGCCCGAGGAGGTGGGCGCATGAGTGAGCTCTCCGCCACGGTGACCGACACGATGGTGCTGGCCAAGCGCAGCCTGCTGCGCATCCCCCGGGCCCCCGACCTGCTGCTGGCCTTCACCGTGCAGCCCATCATGTTCGTGCTGCTCTTCGTATACGTCTTCGGCGGGGCCATCCAGACGCCGGGCTACGACTACGTCGACTTCCTCATGCCCGGGATAATCGTCCAGACGGTGGGCTTCGGCGGCTTCGTCACCGCCATGGGCCTGGCCGAGGACCTCAAGCGGGGCCTCATCGACCGCTTCCGGTCCCTGCCCATGTCGCGCTCAGCCCTGCTCACCGGACGCACCCTGGCCGACGTGGTCACCAACATGTTCTCGGTGGCGGTGATGGTGGTCGTCGGCTTGCTGGTCGGCTTCCGCTTCACCACCAGCGTGGTGGAAGTGCTGGCCGGGCTCGGCGTGATCCTGGCCTTCGGCTACGCCTTCTCCTGGATCTTCGCCTTTGTGGGGTTGACGTCATCGTCGCCGGAGTCGGCCCAGTCGCTGGGCTTCATCGCCATCTTCCCCCTCACCTTCGTGTCCTCGGCCTTCGTCCCCATCGAGTCGATGCCGTCGTGGTTGCAGGGCGTGGCCGAGGTCAACCCCATCACCATCACCGTCGACGCCGTGCGGGGTCTGTTCATCGGCACCCCCTACGGCAACGACGCCTGGCTATCGCTGCTGTGGTCGGTCGGGCTGACCCTGGTGTTCGCCTGGCTGTCGGTGTCCAGGTACCGCCGCTCCGTCACCCG
>JALZNY010000034.1 GCA_030857525.1 Actinomycetota bacterium | reverse complement strand
TCTTCTTGGGGCCCTTGCGGGTCCTGGCGTTGGTATGGGTGCGCTGGCCGTGCACGGGCAGTCCCCGTCGGTGGCGCAACCCCTGGTAGCAGCCGATCTCCATCTTGCGCTTGATGTCGGTGGACACCTCGCGGCGAAGGTCACCCTCGACCCGCAGGTTCTGGTCGACCCAACCCCGGATCTGGGCCACCTCGTCGTCGGTGAGATCGCGCACCCGAGTATCGGGATCGACCCCCACCGCCGTACACACCTCCCGGGCCCGACTGGGGCCCACTCCGAAGATGTAGGTGAGGGACACCTCCAGACGCTTCTCGCGCGGAATGTCGACTCCTGAGATCCGTGCCATGGCTACCCCTGCCGCTGCTTGTGGCGAGGATTGGTGCAGATCACGCGCACGCGGCCATGCCGGCGGATCACCTTGCACTTCTCGCACATGGGTTTGACACTCGGACGTACTTTCATCACTTGTACCTGTAGGTGATCCGGCCCCGGGTCAGGTCGTACGGCGTCAGCTCCACCTGGACGCGATCCCCCGGGAGGATACGGATGTAGTGCATCCGCATCTTGCCCGAGATGTGGGCAAGAACCTGGTGGCCGTTGTCGAGCTCAACCCGGAACATGGCGTTGGGCAACGGCTCGGTCACCTTTCCTTCCAGCACGATCGCGTCTTCCTTGGGCTTCGGCAGTGTCGATCCTTCCGGGGCGGTGAGTGGAACGGGAGGGAACGCGTCCGAAACCGTCGCCGGACAGGACACGCCAAGGCCCGAGGGCCGGTTGACCATGATAACCCCTCGACCCCCCGCTTCCGCAAACGGGCGGAGGGCGAGACGTTGGCCACTACAACAGGGTGAGGACCTCGGGCCCGTCGTCGGTTATCGCGATGCTGTGTTCGAAATGCGCTGACAGCGACCCGTCGAGGGTGACCACACCCCAGCCGTCGGGCAGCACCTGGGTCTCGCAGCCGCCCAGGTTCACCATGGGCTCGACGGCGAACACGTTGCCCTTCCGCAGCTTGGGGCCCTTGCCGGGGTCACCGTAGTTGGGCACCTCGGGCTTCTCGTGCATGGCTGTGCCGATGGCGTGGCCCACGTACTCGCGTACCACGCTGTAGCCCGCGCCTTCAGCCACGGTCTGGACAGCGTGGCCGATGTCGGAGATGCGGTTGCCGTCGCGCATCTGGCCGATGCCCGCCCACAGGCTCTCCTCGGTCACCCGCAGCAGCTTCTCGGCCTCGGCCGAGATGCGCCCGACCGGCCAGGTGTGGGCCGCGTCACCGTGGTAGCCCTGGATGATCGCCCCGCAGTCGATGGAGATGATGTCGCCCTCCTCCAGCGGCTCGTCATTGGGGATGCCGTGCACGATCATGTCGTTGGGCGAAGCGCAGATGACCGCCGGGAACCCGTGGTAGTTGAGGAAGTTCGACCGGGCCCCGTTGCGCTCGATGACGTCGC
Organism: Actinomycetota bacterium; assembly: GCA_030857525.1. Classification (GTDB taxonomy): domain Bacteria; phylum Actinomycetota; class Acidimicrobiia; order Acidimicrobiales; family CADCSY01; genus JADDRA01. The sequence continues at coordinate 7,881 of JALZNY010000034.1, read as the reverse complement.
GACCCACGGCATCGAGCTGGAGCGGGGTCACCCCGGGGCGCACCGCCTCGCGGATGCGCTCGTGCATCTCGGCCACCACCCGCCCTGCCTTGCGCATCTTGGCGATCTCGTCAGGACTGCGTCGCATGGCTAACGAGCCTACCGTTTGCCCCCACCCACTCGCCTCCGAGAGCGACGAGCCCGGCACAACGACCGCCGGCCAAGAAAGCCGCCGAAGGCGGCCCCCATTGGCTGGCGGTCCGGGCGAGCGAAGCGAGCCCAAGGAAAGTGTTCAGCGCTCAGGTCGGCGGCTCTGCCGCCGTCCTGAGCACGATCAACTCGCCCGAACGGAGTGGAGCGAAGCGCAACGAGTGAGGGCGAAGCCCTACTTGAGGAAGCTCTCGTAGTTGCGCATCATGAGCTGGCTGTCGATCTGCTTCATGGTCTCTAAGGCCACGCCCACGGCGATGAGCAGGGAGATGCCGCCGAAGCCCTCGAAGCCCCGGATGCCGTAGACGGCCAGCAACACGCTGGGCAGCAGGGCGACCACGGCGATGAACAGCGCCCCCGGCAAGGTGATGCGCGAGAGGATCTTGGCCAGGTGGCGCTCGGTCTGGGGGCCGGGGCGGATGCCAGGGATGAACCCGCCCTGCTTGCGGATGGTGTCGGCCTGCTTGGCCGGATCGAAGGTGATGGCGGTGTAGAAGTAGGCGAAGAAGATGATCATCAACCCGAAGATGGCGATGTACCAGAAGTTGTCGGGGGCCAGCAGGTTCTCGCTGATCCAGGTCCTGATGCTGTCCCAGATCCCGCCCGTGGGCAGGACGTTGGTGAGCAGCACCGGCAGGTAGAGCACGGAGCTGGCGAAGATCACCGGGATCACGCCGGACTGGTTGACCTTGAGCGGGATGTAGCTGCTCTGGCCCCCGTACTGGCGCCGGCCCACCACCCGCTTGGCGAACTGCACCGGGATCCGCCGCTGGCCCTGCTCGACGAAGACGATGGCCACCAGGGCCACCAGGGCCAGGAGCACCACCAGGGCGAACACGACGTTGCCGCCCTCGGCCCGCACCAGGGCGCCGCCGGAGGGGATGGCGCTGACCACCGAGGCGAAGATGATGAGCGACATGCCGTTGCCCACCCCTCGCTGGGTGATGAGCTCGCCCATCCACATGATCAGCGCGGTGCCGGCGGTCAACGACAGCACGACCAGCATCACCCGGGGCACGGTGAACTCGGGGATCAAGTCGATGGCGGTGTCGCCGAAGAGCCCACCTCCGCCGTTGTGGAACAAGAAAGCCAGACCGGTCGACTGCATCAGGGCCAGGGCCACCGTGAGGTAGCGGGTCCACTGGGTGATCTTCTTTTGGCCCACCGCCCCCTGCTGCTGCCACTGCTCCAGCTTGGGGATGACCACGGCCAGCACCTGCATGATGATGGAGGCGGTGATGTAGGGCATGATCCCCAAGCCGAACACCGCCATTCGAGTCAGCGCGCCCCCGGAGAAGAAGCTCAAGAACCCGAGGACCCCCCCGCCCTGGGTGGCCTGCTGCTCGAGCTGCTGCACCGCCCCGAAGTCGACCCCCGGCGTGGGCACGTGCGACCCGAAGCGGTACAGGGCGATGATCAGCAGGGTGAAGAGGATCTTGTTGCGCAGATCCTCCACCTTGAACATGTTCTTCAGGCTGGACAGCACGGGCAGGCTCCTGGAGACGGGGGTTCGGGGCCGGCGCGGCCCCACGCACTCTACCGGCGTGGCGGCGGCGTGGCGGCGGCCGAAGGGACCCCTACCGGTTGGTCAGGGCGTTGCCCTTGGCCGGGGGCCTTCCGTGACCAAAGGGTGGCGGGAGGACCTCGATGGTGCCTCCCGCGGCGGTGATGGCCGCCTCGGCCGAGGTGGAGAAGGCATGCGCCCGCACGGTCAGGGGCCGGGTCAGCTCACCTCGGCCCAGCACCTTCACCAGACCACGCTTGTGCACCAGGCCCCGGGCCCGCAGGGTCTCGGGGGTCGCCTCGTCGCCCTCGAAGGACTCGAGGGCATCGAGGTTCACCACCACGTAGGCGACCCGGAAGGGGTTGGTGAAGCCCTTGAGCTTGGGCACCCGCCGCTGCAAGGGCATCTGGCCGCCCTCGAAGCCCACCGGCACCCGGCTGCGGGCCCGCTGGCCCTTGCTGCCCCGTCCGGCGGTCTTGCCCCCTCGGCCCCCGATGCCCCGGCCCACCCGGTTGCGCCGAGTGTTGGAGCCAGGCGCCGGGCGAAGCTCATGCACCTTCATGCGCCACCTCTCTCGTCGTGTTCCTCGGTCTGCGCCCGTTCGACCTTCACCAGGTGGGGGACCCGGGCGATCATGCCCCTGATCTCGGCACGATCGGGCAGGACGTTCGTCTTGCCGATGCGTCCGAGACCCAACGCCCGTAGCGTGCCCCGGTGCTTGGGCTTGGTCCCGATGGCCGAGCGCACCTGGGTCACCGACAGGGTGGCCTCGCTCACCATCACGCCACCTCTCGCGGCGGCGGACCGCCCTGGCGGTTCGACTCCCGGTAGGCGTTCAGCAGCCCCGCGGGGGTCACCTCCTCGGCCGAGAGGCCACGGCGACGGGCCACGACATCGGGCCGTTGCAAGGCCTGCAACCCGGCGATGGTCGCCCGGGCCACGTTGATGTGGTTGGAAGAGCCCAGCGACTTGCACAACACGTCGTGGACCCCCGCCTCCTCGAGGATGACCCGGGCGGCGCCGCCGGCGATGACGCCGGTACCGGGGGCTGCCGGCTTGAGCATCACCCGGGCCGCACCGAACTCGCCCAGCACCGGGTGCACGATCGTAGAGCCGGCGAGGGGCACCTCGAAGACGTTCTTTTTGGCGTCCTCGGTCCCCTTTTGGATCGACAGCGGCACCTCGCGGGCCTTGCCGTAGCCGAGGCCGACTCGCCCCGCGCCGTCACCCACCACCACCAAGGCGGCGAACTGGAAACGACGTCCGCCCTTGACCACCTTGGAGACCCGGCGGGGCCGGGTGATGAGACGGCCGTCTCGAAGTCCAGCGTCAGACATGCATGCTCCTCTTGGTCACAGCTTCAAGCCCGCATCTCGGGCGGCGTCGGCCACGGCCGCGACCCGCCCATGGTAGAGAAAGCCTCCCCGGTCGAAGACCACCTGGGTGATTCCGACCGCCTGGGCCCGCTCGGCGACCAGGCGACCCACCGCCGCCGCCGCCTCCCGGTTGCCCGTGGAGCCGGCCGTGCGCAGGTCGGCTTCGAGGGTGGAGGCGGCCGCCAGCGTACGCCCGGACAGGTCGTCGACCACCTGCACGGCCATGTGCCGGTTGGAGCGGAACACAGCCAGGCGCGGCCGTTCGGCGCTGCCCTGCACCTTCTTGCGCACCCGCCCGTGTCGCCGTACCCGGGCCGCGTGCTTCTGGTGGACCGATCCGCTCATCGTGTTCCTTCCCGCTGGCTCACTTGCCCGCCTTGCCCGACTTGCGGATGACCCGCTCGCCTGCGTAGCGCACGCCCTTGCCCTTGTAGGGCTCGGGCTTGCGGAGCTGGCGGATGTCGGCGGCCACCTGGCCCACCAACTGCTTGTCGATGCCCTCGACCACGACGCGGGTGGGTACCGGCACGGTGAAGGTGATGCCATCGGGGGCATCCACCGACACGGGGTGGCTGAAGCCCAAGGCCAGGTCGAGCCGGCCAGGACCGCCGGCGGTGGCCCGGTAGCCCACGCCCACGATCTCCAGCTCCTTGGTGTAGCCCGCGGTCACGCCGGTGACCATGTTGGCCACCAGCGACCGAACCAGCCCGTGCAATGAGCGGTGGGTGCGCTCGTCGTCGGGCCGCTCCACCAGGAGCTGGCCGTCGTCGCGGCGCACGGTGATGGGCTCGGGGACCTCCCGATCAAGCGAGCCCCGGGGCCCCTTGACGGTGATCCGGTTGCCGGAGAGCGTCACGTCGACACCGGTGGGGACGGGAATAGGAGATCGGCCGACCCGGCTCATGCGCCGCTCCTGGTTCGCCCATTCATCTGATCAGACCTCGTCTGGTCACAGCTCATCGGATCACCATGCCTCACCACACGTAGCAGAGGATCTCGCCGCCGACGTGGCGTTGGCGCGCCTCGCGGTCGGTCATGAGCCCCTGGCTGGTCGACAACACGGCCACGCCCAGCCCACCGAGCACGCGCGGCAGGCGGTCGGCCTGACGATAGATGCGCAGGCCTGGCTTGGACACCCGTTTGATTCCGGAGATGGTCCGCTCCCGGTCTGCGCTGTACTTCATGTCGACGGTGAGAATCTGACCGGGCCGGCCCGGGTCGTCGGCGACCGCGAAGTCGGCGATGTAGCCCTCGCGCTTGAGCACCGCGGCCAACGCCTCCTTCAGCTTTGACGAGGGCATCCGCACCTGGTCGTGGTAGGCCACGTTGCCGTTGCGCAGACGGGTGAGCATGTCGGCGACGGGATCGGTCATGCTCATGGCTGCATCCTCCCGCGTAGGCCCATAGCCGCGCTCACCAGCTGGCCTTGGTCACGCCGGGCACCTCGCCGGCGTGCACCATCTCGCGCAGGCAGATGCGGCAGAGCCCGAACTTGCGGAACACCGCACGCGGACGCCCACATCGGCGGCACCGGGTGTACGCCCGCACCTTGTACTTCGGGGTGCGCTTTTGCTTTTCGATCAGGGCCTTCTTCGCCATGGGCTCGGCTAACTCCTGGGGATCTCTCGACGGAACGGGAAGTTGAAGGCGTCGAGCAGGGCTCGGCCTTCGGCGTCGGTACGGGCGGTGGTCACGATCACGATGTCCATGCCTCGAATGGCGTCGACCTGGTCGTAGTCGATCTCGGGGAAGATGAGCTGCTCGGTGACACCGAAGGTGTAGTTCCCCCGGCCATCGAATCGGTCGGGCAGCCCTCGGAAGTCGCGGATGCGGGGGATGGCCAAGGCCACCAGGCGGTCGAAGAACTCCCACATGCGATCGCCCCGGAGGGTGACCTTGCAGCCGATCGGGTTGCCCTCACGCAGCTTGAAGCCGGCGATCGACGTACGGGCCCGGGTCACGATGGGCTTCTGGCCGGTGATCTGGGCCAGGTCGCGTACGGCACCGTCGAGCAGCGAGGGCTGGGCCACGGCGCCGCCCACGCCCATGTTCACCACGATCTTGTCGAGGCGCGGGACCTGCATGACGTTGGCCAGCCCGAGTTCGCTCGCCAGCGCCGCCCGCACTTCACTGTCGTAGCGCTGGCGCAGTCGAGGCCGGCCGGCCGGGGCGTCGGTCATGGTGGCATTGGCATTGGTCACCGGTTCGGAGATGGTCGCCTCGGTGGTCGTCATGCGATCTCCGCCCCCGTCCGCCGGCAGACCCGGATCTTCTGGCCGTCGTCATCGAAGCGGTAGCCCACCCGCGTGGCCTTGCCGTCGCCCGGGCTGACGAGGGCCACGTTGGAGACGTGGAGGGGCATGTCCTTGTCGATGATCCCGCCCTGCATGGTCATGCGGGTGGGCCGCTGGTGCTTCTTGGCCACGTTGACCCCCTCGACGATCACCTTGTTCTCCTTAGGCAGGGCGCGCATGACCACGCCCTCCTTGCCTCGGTCCTTGCCCGAGAGGACGATCACCCGGTCACCCTTCTTGATCTTCATCGCGATTCCTCCATTGCCGTCACAGGCAGTGCCATCACAAGACCTCCGGTGCGAGGGAGACGATGCGCATGAACTTCTTGTCGCGTAGCTCTCTACCAACAGGACCGAAGATGCGAGTCCCGCGGGGCTGGCGGGCGTCGTTGATGAGCACGGCTGCGTTCTCATCGAAGCGGATGTAGGACCCGTCAGGCCGGCGCTTTTCCTTCTTGACCCGCACGACCACGCACTTGACCACGTCGCCCCGCTTCACCGCGGCCCCGGGGATGGCGTCCTTGACGGTCGCCACGAAGACGTCGCCGATGGAAGCGTAGCGACGCCGAGAGCCGCCGAGCACCTTGATGCACAGCACCTCCTTGGCACCGCTGTTGTCGGCCACCCGCAGCCGTGACTCCTGTTGAATCACGTCCGCTTACCTCGCCCGGTCGAGGATCTCGACCAGGCGCCAGCGCTTGAGCTTGGACAGCGGGCGGGTCTCCTGGACCCGCACACGGTCGCCCACCTTGGCGTCGTTGGTGGCGTCGTGGGCGTAGAGCCGCCCGGTGCGCTGCATGGTCTTGTCGTAGCGAGGGTGGCGGACTCGATCGACGACGCGCACCACGATGGTCTTGTCCATCGAGATGGAGGCCACCACCCCTTCACGGATCTTGCGGGCGTTGTGCCGCACGGCTGCGGTCGCGTCGGTGGTGTCAGCCACGGTCAGCTCCTCTCCTGGTCGGACCCGGCCAGCGCCTCGGCGGCAGCGATCTCGCGCTCGCGCAGCAGGGTGGCCAGTCGGGCCACCTCCCGGCGCACCTGGCTCAGACGGGCGTGGTTGTCGAGCTGGCCGGTCACGTGCTGGAAGCGCAGGTTGAACAGCTCGGACTTGGTCTCGGCCAAGCGCTCCAACAGCTCGTCGTCACCGAGGTTGCGGAGCTCGCTCGTCGTCGTGGTCGCCATGCTCAGACCTCCTCGGCGCTGGCCCGGGAGATGACCCGGGCTCGGATGGGCAGCTTCTGGATGGCCCGCTCCAGCGCCCCACGGGCCAGCTCCTCGTTGACCCCAGCCAGCTCGAAGAGGACCCGACCGGGCTTGACCACCGCCACCCAGTGCTCGGGGTTGCCCTTGCCCGAGCCCATGCGGGTCTCGGCCGGCTTCTCGGTCACCGGGCGGTCAGGGAAGACGGTGATCCAGACCTTGCCGCCGCGCTTTACGTGGCGGGTCATGGCGATGCGGGCGGCTTCGATCTGACGGGCGGTGATCCAGCCTGGCTCGAGGGCCTGGATGCCGTATTCGCCGAAGCTCACCGCTGTGCCGCCAGTAGCGGCTCCCGTCATCCGCCCGCGGTGCTGCTTGCGGTGCGCGACCTTCTTGGGCATCAACATGGCTCAGTCACCTTCACCGGGACGGAAGTGCGGCGTCTCGGCGTGGTCACGGGTGAGGCGCTCGATCTCCTCCTCCTCGGCCAGCAGGCGCTCGAGCTCGGGATCGGCCTCCTTGATGATCGGCTCGGAGAGGCCCTTCTCCGTACCCTCGGTGGCGGTCGCCTCTCCCCCCTCAGGGCGCCGGCGCCCGCCGCCGGCCGACACGACCTTGCGGGGACGGGGCGCTCCCGAGGTCTCGCCCACGGCCATGGCCGCTTCACGAGTGGCCTTGTCGTCACCCGAGGTCTTGTAGGGCAGGATGTCGCCCTTGTAGATCCACACCTTGACGCCGATGCGGCCGTAGGTGGTACGGGCCTCGCGGAAGCCGTAGTCGATGTCGGCCCGCAATGTGTGCAGGGGGACTCGGCCCTCTCGGTACCACTCGGTGCGGCTCATCTCGGCGCCGTTGAGGCGGCCCGAGCACTGCACCCGGATCCCGGGGACGCCTGCCTTCTGGGCGTTCTGGACGGCTCGTTTCATGGCTCGACGGAAGTTGACCCGGCCGGCGAGCTGGTCGGCCACTCCCTGGGCGATCAGGACGGCGTCGAGCTCGGGCTGCTTGATCTCCTGGATGTTGAGCTGGATCCGGTTGTTGCCGGTGATCTTGGCCAGGCCGGTCCGGAGGCGGTCGGCCTCGCTCCCCCGCCGACCGATCACGATGCCGGGCCGTGCCGTGTGGACGTCGACGCGCAGGCGATCACGGGTCCGCTCGATCTCGACCCGACTGATGGCGGCGTGCGGCAACTGGGTCATGAGGTAGTCGCGGACGTGCCAGTCCTCGATCAGGTAGTCGGTGTACTCCTTCTCGGAGAACCACCGCGACTTCCAGTCGGTGGTGATCCCCAGCCGGAACCCGTACGGGTTGACCTT
>JALZNY010000272.1 GCA_030857525.1 Actinomycetota bacterium | reverse complement strand
CGGATCCCCCGCCTGGGCAATGGCGGCAGCCGTCAGCGGGCCGGTCATCAAGAGGGTGGCGGCGGCCGCGGCGCCGAGGAGTCGCTTGGTGCGCATGGTGGATCTCATCCGTTTCTCCCCGCCCGGGGCAGACGAACACGTTCGCCGGAGCGGCGCGCGTGATGTGGTTGACCGGTCACAGCAGGTTTCGGAAGGGCAGAGCAGCAACTTGAGGGTTTCCTCCGCGTCGATCGTGTGACGATCTCGCAGCTGATCCCTATCCCGTGTCCGCGAACAGCTCGGGCGGCGGTCTGGGATGTCGGATCGGCGCCTCGCTGGTAAACACCCTCCCGCTCGGATCGGTGACCACCAGGGTGGCGTCGTCGTTCAGCGTCGCCGACCACCCCGGCTTGTGCAGGCGCACGTGGTGCCGGCGGCACAGAAGGCAACAATTAGAAGGGCAGGTGGGACCACCGTCCTCCACATGCACCACATGGTGCACATCCGCCCAATCCGCCGGGCGGTCGCAGCCGGGGAACCTGCAGTGACGGTCACGTACCACCAGGGCGTTGAAGAGGTTGGGTGAGATCGTCTTGGTCGCTGTTCCGTAGTCCAGGATCGACGAGCCTGACACCAGCACCCGGTGCAGCACCGAGTGGCAGACCAGAGAGGCCAGCGAGGGACCGTCGATGACCACCCCGTCGGCGAACCGCGGCCCGGCGCTGCGCCGGGGTGCGCACCTCGCCCTCGGCGTCCTGGGTCGAGGCCAGGCGCAGGGCGGTGGCCAGCATCTCGCCGTCCAGCGCCCCCAGGTCGCCGTCCAGGCGCCAGCGGCCCTCCAGCAACGCGGACAGGTGCAGCGAGGACTCCGGCTCCCCCTTGTCGTCGTCGTCCAGGGCGTCCTCGGCCAGGGCCTTCCACTGGCGCATGGCCGTAGCTACGTCACCGGCGGCCAGGGGGGCCAGGAGGGGCACCAGCTCGGCCTCCTGGCCGGCGAAGCGCTCGGTCGTCTTGTCCGACACGTGGAGCCGTAAGGGAACTACCTGGGCGTCACGGGCCGTTCGACCTGGAGGGTTCTGCAGTGAACGGCCCAGGTAGTTCCCTTCCGGCTCCATGGCCGCGATGGAGGTGGCGGCATCGAGGTCCCAGCCCTCGCCCGCATCGAAGTCACCGTCGGCCACCATCACCCGGGCTGAGAGCCGATCGAGCAGGTGAGGGGAGAAACCTCTTGTCTCAGTGGCAGGCATGGGGGGGGTCCCCAAACGCAGGCTGCGCGAGCTGTAGGCTCGATCGGGCATGACCGGCTGGATCCTGCTCGGCGTCGTCGTGGCCCTCGGCCTGGGCCTCGTCGTGCTCTACAACGGCCTGGTCAAGCGCCGGAACCGTATCGAGGCGGCCTGGGCCCAGATCGACGTGCAGCTCCGGCGCCGTCACGACCTCATCCCCAACCTGGTGGAGACGGTGCAGGGCTACGCCACCCACGAGGGCGACACCCTCGAGGCGGTCACCCGAGCCCGGGCCGCAGCCATTGCCACCGGTGGCGTAGCCGAGCAGGCCCGGGCCGAGAACGTGATCACCACCGCCCTGCGGTCGCTGTTCGGCGTGGCCGAGGCCTATCCCGATCTCAAGGCCAACCAGGGCTTCCTGGCGCTTCAGGAGGAGTTGAGCGGCACCGAGGGGCGCATCGCCTACGCCCGGCAGTTCTACAACGACACCGTGCTCGACTACAACAACCGCCTTCAGTCGTTCCCGTCCCTGCTCGTCGCCGGGCCGCTGCGGCTCCGGGAGCGGGAGTACTTCGAGGCCGACGATGCGGCGCGGGGGCCGGTGCAGGTCGACTTCTAGTCCTCCTGTCTCCGCCCCGCCTGGTCCGTAGAGGCTGTCCTGTACGACCAGATCAAATCCAACAAGCGCCGCTCGGTGCTGCTCATGGTCGCCTTCGTGGTCCTGGTGGCCGCCGTGGGCTGGGCTGCCGGCCTGCTCTTCGGCTACGGACCCACCGGCCTGGTGGTGGCCGTCGTCGTCGCCGGTGCGAGCACCGGGGTGGCGTGGTGGAAGAGCGACGCCATCGCCCTGCGCATGAGCCACGCCCGGCCTGCAGGCGAGGTCGACTGCGCCCGGCTGCACAACCTGGTGGAGGGCCTGTGCATCGCCGGCGGGCTGCCCAAGCCCCGTCTCTACCTGGTCGACGACGACGCCCCCAACGCCTTTGCCACCGGCCGCGACCCTCAGCACGCGGCGGTGGCCGTGACCACCGGCTTGCTGGCCAAGCTCAACCGGGTCGAGCTGGAGGGGGTGCTGGCCCATGAGCTCAGCCACGTCAAGAACTACGACACCTTGGTGTCGACCCTCGCCGTGACCCTGGTGGGCGTGCTCACCCTGATCTCGGACTTCTCCCTGCGCTTCTTGTGGTGGGGCGGTCCCCGCCACCGCGACGACCGCCGGGGGGGCAGCGCCGGACCAGCGGCGATCCTGGGACTCCTCGGCATCGCCCTGCTCGCCGTCGCCCCGCTCGTGGGTCGGATGCTGCAGTTCGCGGTGAGCCGTCGGCGCGAGCTGCTGGCCGACGTTAGCGGCGTCTCGCTCACCCGGTACCCGCCCGGCCTCATCGCCGCCCTCGAGAAGCTGCGCGACGACCGCACCGTCGTCCACTCCGCCTCCCGGGCCACCGCCCACCTCTGGATCGAGTCACCCCTCGCTCGGGCCACATCCGAGGGACAGGGGGCGTGGCTCAACCGGCTGTTCGACACCCACCCGCCACTCGACGAGCGCATCGCCGCCCTGCGCGAGCTGTGAGCGACGGCGGGTTGTCCGGCCCCGACGTGGCCTCGTCGTCGTTCTCGGCGATACTCGGCCGGTGAACGCCCGCCGCATCGCTGTTGCTGTAGCCGTCGCCGTCGTCCTGCTAGGCGGGGTGGTCGTGGCCGTGGTGGTGTCGGGACGGGGGAGCGAGGAGGCCGCGCCGGCGCCGTCCACCACCTCGACCACCGCAGCCCCCACGACCACCACGACGGCCCCGCCGACTTACCCCCTCACCGGGCTGCCCGTCGCCGACCAGGCGGTGGCCGAGCGGCCGGCGTTGGTGGTCAAGGTGGACAACACCGATAAGGCCAGGGGTCGCCAGGCCGGCCTGACCGCGGCCGACGTCGTCTACGTGGAGCTGGTCGAGGGCGGGAACACGCGCCTGGCCGCCATCTACCAGTCGACCGACGCCGACCCGGTGGGACCGGTGCGCTCGGCC
>JALZNY010000271.1 GCA_030857525.1 Actinomycetota bacterium | reverse complement strand
GGGCCGGCATTCGATCGAGGGCTTCGAGGTGGTGGCCAGGGAGATCCCCCACAAGGGGGGGCGGACCTTCGGGTTCCGGGTCTCCGAAGACACCGGATCGATCGCCTACCTCTCCGACCACAACCCCATCGCGCTGGGCCCGGGGCCGGACGGCCTGGGCCCGTACCACGAGGCGGCCCTGGCTCTGGCCGGCGGCGTCGACGTAGTGGTCCACGACGCCCAGCACACCGCCGAGGAGCTGCTCGCCCGGGCTCACTTCGGCCACTCCGCGGCCGGCTACGCCGTCGGCTTGGCCGCAGCCGCCGGAGCTCGGTCGGTGCTGCTCTACCACCACGACCCGGCCCGGACGGACGACGAGCTGGACGCGCTGGTGACGGCGCTGGCCCATCCCCAGGTCGAGGTGGTCGCAGCGGCCGAAGGCATGGTCCTCGACCTCCCTCGAGCCTTCCCGTACGCGCCATGAGCAGGGCGCAGCCATCCTGGCTCAGGGCAGCGGTCACGTGGGCGCGAGCCGACCTCGCCCGCCGCTGGCGCTGGCTCGTGGTGCTGGGGGTGATCGCCGGCCTCACTGCCGGCTTGGCCATGGCCGCCGTCGCCGGAGCACGGCGCACCGACACCGCCCTCCCCCGCCTGAGCGACCAGACCCGAGCCGCCGACGCGGTGATCTTTCCCGGCCAGGTAGGGGTGTTTGCGGCCGATTGGGGTCCCCTGCTGGCCCAGCCCTACGTCACGCACCTGGCGCGCTGGAACCTCGCCTTCGGCAACGTCGACGATGAGCCCGGGGCCGTGCTGTTCATCCCCTCCGACGAGCACTGGCTGGGCGATGTGGACCGTCCCGTGATCATCGACGGGCGGATGTTCGACCCGGCCGCGGCCGACGAGGTGGTGGTCGACGAGAACATCGTCGAGGACGTCGGCCTGGCCGTGGGCGACACCTTCACCTTCACCCCCTACGGGCCCGATCAAGACGACTTGGAAGCTGAGCCCCCCAACGGGCCGGACCTGCCCATGACGGTGGTCGGCGTCATCCGCTTCACCAGCCAGTTCCTGTTCCAGGACGACGGTTTCGTGATCCCCTCACCCGGTGTGCTGGCCCGCCATGGCGATCGGATGATGCCGATCGAGAACGCCCACGTCCGTCTGGCCGACCCGTCCACCGACATCGCCCGTCTGCAGAGCGACGTGAATGACCTGGTGGCCCCGGGCACCCCGATCCTCGACCTCGGCGCCGTGGAGCGCCGGGTGGAGACCACCATCACCCTCGAACAGACGGCGCTGTTGGTGCTGGCCGCCCTGGTGGCCCTGGCCGGCCTGGTGTTCGTCGGCCAGGCCCTGGGCCGCTCGGTGGCGGTGATCGACGACAGCCGGGAGCCGCTGCGGGCTATCGGCTTCACCCGGGGCGCCTTGACCGCCGCCGCCGTCGTACCCCACCTGGTGGTGGCCGCTGCGGCCACCTTGGTGGGCGCCGCCACCGCCGCGGTCCTGTCCCCGCAGTTCCCCATCGGCTTCGCCGGACGGGTCGACCCCGACCGCGGCCTTCACGCCGACTGGACGGTGCTCGCGCCCGGCGTGGTGGTGACGGTGGCCCTGGTGCTCGGCGGAACGGCGATGATGGCCTGGCTCCGCTCCGGCACCAGAGCTGGCGGGCTACCGCGGCCCCCGTCACCCCTCGGGCCCCTGGCGCGGTTCCGCCGGGTGCTGCCCCTCCCGGTGGGGATCGGCGTCTCGGCCGCCCTTGACGCCGGCGCCGGGCCGGCCCGGGTGTCGGCCCGGCCTGCTCTGGTGGGGGCGGTGGCCGCCATGGTCGGCCTGGCGGCCGTCTTCACCGTCGACCACGGGCTCACCGACGCCCTCAGCCACCCCGAACGGGTGGGTGTGACCTGGCAGGCCATCGCCACTCCCAGGCCCGCGCACGTCACCTCCGACGGCATCGACGATGCCTTCGTCGACCAGGTGCTGGCCCAACCCGAGGTCGATGAGGCCTCGGTGATGGCTCGGGCCGTGCTCGACCTGGGCGGCGCCGGGGTGCCGACCTTCGCCGTCAGCCCGCTCGAGGGCTCGATCGACCTGGTCGCGGTCGACGGTCGCCGGCCCTCGTCCGACGACGAGGCCGCCATCGGTCCCGCCACCGCCGCCCAGCTCGGCGTGGGGGTGGGCGACACCGTCACCCTGGGACCCACGGCCGTGCCGGTGCGGATCGTGGGCGAGGCCCTCTTCCCCACCGACGTCCACGCCGGGTTCGACGAGGGCCTCTGGGTCAGCCCGGCCGTCCTGGCCGCCGCCACACCAGCACCAGGGCCCGACGAAGAGCTCGGGGTCGCCTGGTCGTTGGCCCTGCGCTTCTCTGCGGGAACCGACCCGGAACAAGGTCTGGCCGCCGTCGGTGAGGCGCTGGGGGAACAGGCTTCCGCCGTCGACCCGGCCGAGATCCCCCCCGAGCTGGCCAACCTCGGCAACGTCCGTGCCCTGCCGGTGGTCCTGGCCGTCTTCTTGGTGCTGCTGGCCACCTCCACGCTGGCCCACGGCCTGGCCGCGACGGTCCGCCGGCGCCGTCCTCAGTTCGCCGTCCTACGCGCGCTGGGCTTCACGCCGGCCATGGTCCGTCGTGTGGTCAGCTCGCAGAGCAGCGCCGTGGGTGTGGTGGGCCTGATCATCGGCATGCCCCTCGGCCTCACCGCCGGTCGCTTTGGCTGGGCCTGGCTGGCAGGGGCGGTTCCGTTGCAGTACGTCTCGCCCGTCGCCGTCGCTCTGGCGTTGGTCCTGGTCCCCGCCGCCCTGGCCGTGGCCAACCTGGTGGCTGCGATCCCGGCCTGGATCGCCGGTCGCCTGCGACCGGCCGAGGTGTTGCGAGCGGAGTGACCGCCGCGACCTGCAGGGCACTACCTTGAGCGGGTGGCAACGTTGACGGGCTGGAGTGAGACCGCAGCGTGATGGCGACGTGACCACGGCGCTCGACGTCGCCGGCATCGGCAACGCCCTGGTCGACGTCATCGCCCGGGTCGACGACGCCTTCCTGGCCGAGCACGGGCTGGCCAAGGGATCGATGGCGCTCATCGACAGCGCGCGGGCTGAGCAGCTGTACGAGGCCATGGGCTCCGCGGTGGAGGTGTCGGGAGGATCGGCGGCCAACACCATGGCGGGGTTGGCGTCGCTCGGGGCCAAGGTGGCGTTCGTGGGCCGGGTCGCGGACGACCAGCTCGGCGAGGTGTTCGCCCACGACATCCG